>NZ_VOQX01000020.1:0-70538 GCF_016643525.1 Pantoea sp. Morm
AATGCAGGGAAGCGTCAGAAGGGAAGTTTCAGGCCGCCCCGCGGACTGACCTTAAAGTCCCGGCGACAGGCCGGGACGGTGAACGCGACGGCGCAGCCGGCTGCAGCCGTTGACCCTGGACATCAGCCCGAAACCGCTCGCGGCCGAAACCCGCAGGGGTTCGGTGGCGCTTGGCGGCTTTGCCGCTTAGCGACATAGGGCTCGACGACCCGGCTTGCCGGGGGCCGAAGGGGGCCCCGGCTTTTGCTTTTGCTTTTGCTTTTGCTGTTGCTGTTGCTGTTGCTGTTAATGCGGCTTTACCGGCGGCAGGCTGAAACAGCTGAACAGAGAACTGACGACTCTGAATCCATTAAACGCGTGAAGGGTATCAGCGGCCAGGCGGGGATGGCCTGTGCGCCAGCACCGGCTTTTCCCGGCCCGCAGGGTGTCGGTGTTGCTGTTCAGATGCTGGCTGAAAATCCAAAAAAAACGCGCCAGGTGGCGCGGTCTGCAGGTATCAGTTGCCGGGATTATTTGCCCGGTCGTTCCTCTGCAGGAGCGGCCAGCACGCCCGGGGGCAGGTGTACGCCTGAAACGTCTGTATTGGCACGCGCCTTGTGCAGATCGCAGGCGGCCTGCATGGATAACCAGAGACGCGCCGCAATACCCAGCCCCGCCTCCAGCCGCACCGCCATTTCCGGACTGACAGAAGCCTTACCGCTGGCGACTTTGCTCAGCGCCGAAGCGGACACGCCCAGCTCTTTCGCCAGCACGCGCAGGCCAATATTATTGTCTTCAATATACTCGGTGATCAGGCCGCCCGGATGCGGGGGATTAAACATGCCCATCAGTGGTAATCCTCCAGATTAAGAATATAAGCATCACCGTCCGTGAATTCGAAAGTGATGCGCCAGTTAGCCCTGACTGTGATGGAAAAATGTTTTTCCTGTCGCCCTTCAGGATATATCCAGAATCGATAATCTTATTCTTCAACTGCAGGCTACGTTTAAGTTCTACGTTGTTTAGCGCGGATCGATAAGATCAACCACCAGCGACAATATCTCATCCATAACGTATGGCTCAACCGTAGCGGCATAACTTGCTCTGCGCGCCGTCAGGTCAAGCGAGCGCAGCTGATAGCACAGCACTACGCCGGTCACTTTACCGGTGTCCGTGCTGTTGCCATCCAGATATACGGTCACACCCTGCGAGCGTGACGCGCCGCCGCCGCTTGTGACCGGCACGCAAACCGCAGTTCCCAGTGCCGCCACCAGCTCGCGCTGCGAGATTACTAAGTAGTAATGCGGTCCCTTAAACTCACGGCCTTCCACCGGATCGCCGTTTACGTGCCAGATTTCGCCCTTCTGCGGCACCCTCCTTGAAACCATCAGATTTGCTCCCTGCCCTGCGGCGCGTCATTCAAGCCGTCAGATATTTCTTCGTTATAGCCATGAATTTCCTGCTGATCAATACCGGCCAGCAGCTGTGCCAGTGTGCGGCGACCACGCGGTACACGCGCTACCGGCACAATATTTACGGTCTCGCCCTCAGCGGTCACGTCCAGCTCGATGCCTACCGTCCAGCCCGCTCTTGCTGCAATGTCGCTCGGGATGGTCAGCACGACGGCCCCGCCCTGCTGACGAAGTCTTGTTGATGCCATATGCCCTCCGGTGTGTGACTTAGTAACACATAGACTACCACAGGGTAACACTAAGTCACACTACATTGTTTATTTTATCAACGAATAATTCCCACGGAACATTCATAGCTGACGATCTGCTGCACACGATCTCCCGGTTTAAGAAGCCATGCATGCGATGTATCTCTAATGCAGCGTCAGTTCTTAGCCCCATAGAGAGTTTCGTCACTCCGGCAGCAGTAGCACCAGTACCTGTGAGGTCCGGATCATACCGTGTGCTCCCCGTCCGAATCGCGGCGGCAAGCTCACCGGCACCTGTGAAGCCCGCCCGCGTGTACACTGCGATTTTTTCAAGTATCACCTGCAGCGCCGCTCGTTAGAGGCGATCGCTGACGTACAGGCGCAGGAGGCAGCGGATTCGTGTGTCTGCGACGATTGCACACCATATAAGCGAGCAGCATGACGGGCTGGCCAGCCCGCCTTCGCGCGGGTCTGCCGCAGTTATACCGCATATGCCCCGCCTCACTCGGCCCGCATTTCACAGTCCATGCGCCAGCTGTCAGACAACAGCAGCGCATTAAGTACGGCTGCGCTAATACGCTGACGGTATATTTCGCCGCGGTCACGGTAGGCTTCAAAATCGCAGCCGGTTAACGCAGGTTCTGAGTGTAAATTTTTCTTCTCAGGTAATAGTATTCAGCTCTGTCTCTGGTCACGAATCCGGCCCGTCTATCGGGCCGGTGCGGCATTCTGCTGGGGCAGCCAGGTCATCGCAACGGTTTAACTGTCAATATGTCCCAGTTGTGCCAGTGAGACAGTCTCGTTGCCTGCAACAATGATATGGTCAATCAGTCTCACAGCGACCAGCTCAAGTGCCTTTTTCAAACGCCCTGTGATTGCAATGTCAGCCCGGGAAGGCTCTTTCAAAAATGAGGGGTGATTATGGCTCACGATTATCGCCGCCGCGTTCAGCTGCAGCGCCCTGCATACCAAAACCCGGGGGTGCACTTCGACGCTTGAAACAGACCCCTGAAACATCTCCTCGTAAGCAAGCAACTGATGCTGGTTATTCAGAAAGGCAACTGCAAAAATTTCCCGATCGCGGCCGGCAAGTTTTGCTCTGAAAAATTCTTCTGAAACCGCCGCTGATGCAAAAAAGGTCCCGGTGGGATAGCGATGCTCGATGGCGCGTGCGGCTTCTTCCAGGATCTGACTCTCAGTGGCCATCACGTAATTCCCCTGCGCATCACGAATCTGCAGACGAGTGAAAAAACTAACGTTATCACTCAGTGTTTCCACCCAATCAGCTATAGATTCATAGGCGGTATCGATGATGTTTTGATCATCATGGCTGGTCATTATTTCGGTCAGCGCGCAATCGGTAATCACATCCGGGGTGACGTTTACGAGGGTATTTTGCATGGCATAGCTCCTTAAATCCGGCTGAGTAGTGCAGCGCGTGCTGCGGAACCGACAAAGGCCTTCTCTGACGCGGGTTTTCTCTTTCCGGTCTGGCCTTTCGCGGCAGGGGCAAAGGAGCAACGACGAAGTGAAGGCATAAAGGGGCGACGACAAAAAGTTTTTGACGCCCCGGCAAAAAGTTTTTGGCGGCGTACATTTCACCCCTTTCTGCCTGAGCCGGCGGTGCTACGACCAGCCCTCCGCGCAAGGGCTGGCCGGAATGCAGGGAAGCGTCAGAAGGGAAGTTTCAGGCCGCCCCGCGGACTAACCTCAGAGTCCCGGCGACAGGCCGGGACGGTGAACGCGACGGCGCAGCCGGCAGCAGCCGTTGACCCTGGACATCAGCCCGAAACCGCTCGCGGCCGAAACCCGCAGGGGTTCGGTGGCGCTTGGCGGCTTTGCCGCTTAGCGACATAGGGCTCGACGACACGGCTTGCCGGGGAGCCGAAGGGGGCCCCGGCTTTTGCTGTTGCTGTTGCTGTTGCTGTTGCTGTTGCTGTTAATTAGCCGTGACCTTAAGGGCTCTTAAATATAACAACTCTTGCTGCGAAGAAATAAAAACTTTAAGGTCTGGTGAATATCAGACATCTGCACAAAAGACTTTATGGTTTTTAGCGGAAAACTTAAAAGACTCTGAGTTCAGGGAGTCAGAGTTTTATTATTTCAGTAGGCTTAGGCTTTCTGTAATTTTCACGACAGAAGATCACACTTACTTGCGATCCCAGGAAGCCAGATAAATAATATAAACATCAACAACATAAAACCACACCCGCTAATCTCAGGCGTCCTGATGTGTCACCTCGCAAATCATCTCGTCCCCTTGCATCCACGTAGTCAGCATTTCACCGGACAGCAGTTTTTGTGTGATTATTGCGCCTTCCTCGTACATTTTCATAAAATCATCAATATAAAAAGTGACGCCATTAAATTCTGCGAAAGGCGGGCACTTTTCATCCATGGCATATTTATTAGCTTTCATCAGATATCCTTTAATTAATTTCAGCCGCGCATCCTGACTGATTATATATATAAATTCAAGATGGTTTTATTATTTGCTTAACCTGTGTTGTCTGTCCTGATACCGGCGCGGCCACCGCTGGCGTCAGCCAGGGGTGGCCATGGGGTTTACGCGCGCTCAGACGGGTCCGCTGCCGGATGTGAAATCCCCTTCATCCGACAGCCCACATTGTAAGTCTGTCCCCGCCTGCTATCACTACTCAGCACATTCCAGGCCCGTCACGTTTATCTGGCCAGCGCTGCCATGATCGTTATCATTGCCTCATTTTCAACTGGCCAGTGACGGGCGACTCCACCCGGCCCGGCCTGAGCGTGTTTTAAGCGCATAAAATCTTCTGCCACATTCAGCACCGCCGCCAGCGCTCCGGCAGGTACACTTACTTCGCGCATTTCCTCCCCTTCTTCTTCACGCAGGTTGACCAGCATGTCCCTGACCGCATCCCGGCCAATACCGTACCGGCGGTGATCTTCGTCGGCAATAAACGACAGTATCCGGACGGCCTCTCTTTCCGTGATATCCATACACTCTGCAGCATTCATCACGTCATCCTTCGTCCAGATCAATACTGAAACCGGGTTTTGTTCATCAAACAACTCCGTCAGGCGCGTGCTGATCTCTTTTACAGTTCCGTGCATCATGTTTTTTTCCTCAGTGGGGCGGCAACGCCGCCCGCGTAGTTAATCAGTCCAGCGCGCGGAAAATCGCGTCTGCTTCGTGATGTTCACCGGCGTACTTCATCAGCTGCCGGTGGCGTTCGCAGTAGTGTGCACAGAGTTCTTCTTCATCGTGTCGGTCATACATCCAGCTCCGGTGATTGAGAACCAGCGCGGTGACGATGATCCCCGCCGCCTCCGCGCTTACGTCCAGTTCGCTGTAATTGCCCGGATTTGAAAAGTGCCAGTACGCCTCCCCTTCCGGCTTCATAAAGCCGCCGCCGCCGGGCAGATGCGCGAACTCCCATACGCCGCCGTCATAGTCGCTGAGAAAGCGATCGGCATACTGGTATATGTTGAGTTCGGCGCGTATGAAATGGCCGGCAAAAAGCATCGGCAGAAAGCGCATTTTCACGTAACCGTCCAGGATTTGCGCCGGCTGGGGCGCGTGCAGTGCTGTGTTCATCAGAAACCTCCGCAGTCAGAGTGGATAACCGTTCCGGCCTGTGCCGTGACTGAATGACAGCCCGGCGAAAAGCGGAGTGTTCAGGAGCAACGCCGCAGGCCGCAGCGCAAGCGAGCGGGAGGCGGGATAACGGACGGCGGCGACGCGAAGCATGAGCGGAGGCGCGACGGGAGTGAGCCCGCCGGAGCGAGTGCGAACGGGCGAGGACGGCGAGCGAAGCGATCTCTTGAACACGCAGCGGCCGGGCTAAAGTGAAGTCACGGCACCGGCCGCAGACCGCACGTTTTTCCTCCCCCGCCGCAGGCGGCATGAAAGCGGCGCGCAGCAACGTCCTTTTCCTCTCAGTCCTGTCCACAGCCGGCGTGCATATCGGCGCCGGAACCCTGTGGATAAACGAAGCCCCGCCACGTGCCGGCAGGGCTTTTACAATATGATTATTTTTTAACCCGCCTAGCGATAGTGCTTCCGGATTTGCGCCGCACGCCGGTAGAGTTCCACTAAGTCATTGTCGATTTCCTCAATGAGTAAGCCGGTCATTCTCTGCTCAAGGCTGGCACCGTGCCAGAGGTGGCGCGCTGTCATGTCGCGCAGCCGCAGATGAAACTCATACAGCGATTCTTCCAGGTCTGCCACGTCGTCGGCCAGCGCATTTACAGGGGTTTGCGTATTCATGTTTTTCTTCTCCGTAATGATCAGGCGGCGCGCGCGCTGCGCTGGGCGTAAATGCGGCGCAGGCCGGCGGCGTGGTACTGCTCCAGCAGCTCGATACCGATCCAGCGGCGCCCGCATTCCTGGGCGGCCACGCAGGTCGAACCGCTGCCGGCGAACGGATCCAGCACAATGGCGCCCGGCTGCGTAAAGGTTTTAATCAGCGGCCGCAGGATGCTGAGCGGCTTCTCGGTCGGGTGGTGGCGGTTGCCGGTGTATTCCCATGGCATCACGTCCGGCAGCGGTTTTGCCGGCAGCGGCGGGCGCCCTTTCGCCAGCAGGTAGGCACTTTCATGCTGATAGCCGACAAAGGCCGACTTTGAGGCGTAGGGCTTGGTGAAAACCAGGTGACCGACAACGCGAAAACCCGCTTCCTTCCAGGCCTGCATGAACGTGTCCACGCGGTTCCAGCCGTAGAAACTGACCGCCAGGCTGTTATCTTTCAGCACCCGGTACATTTCCCGGCTCGCCGGCAACACCCAGTCGCTGTTTACGTCATTCGCAATGGTGCGCCCGGACCGGTCTTTAAAGCCGACCAGGTACGGCGGATCGGTGAGAATGAAATCAATGCTTTTGTCCGGAAAGCCGCCCATAACCTGTACGCTGTCGCCATGCATGAATCGTGACATTGCTGTGCTCCTTTGGATGAAGGGGGCACCCCTCTGGTGCCGTGACCTCCACAAAGCCGGGCGACCAGCTGAGCAAACAGGGGCGGACGCGCAAGCCGCACGCGCCGCCGGAGCGGACTGAATGTCCCGCGCACGGCGGGGAACGGGTGAGCAGTTGTGTTTGATGTCAACCTGGAAGGATGTTTTAAAGACGTCAGTGGTTACAGGTGATGAGCGTCCACTAAGAGCGAAAGGCGGACGTTACCTCTCGCACAAAGCTGAACGAACAAGATATTATGCAAGTTAAAACCCACTTAAACCGCTGATTACGGCTGTCGCCCCTGACTGCGGTCATTATCTCTGTGAATCAGTCCCCTCTGTACCACCGGATTTCGCCGCGCTGTCAAAGTGCCGATGCGCTTCTTCGATAGCTGAGCGGTTGTCGTTAGCCCAGTTTACAAGTGCCATTACAGGCTCTAACAGAGTCCGTCCAAGTACCGTGAGTTCATAATCAACACGCGGAGGAATAGTCGGATAGACAGTCCGGCTGATTAATCCATCCCGCTCCATACCTTTCAGGGTGAGCGTCAGCATTCGCTGAGATATGCCGTTGATGCTTCGCTTCAATGCGTTGAAGCGCAGCCTGCCCCTTGCCAGAGAGGCAATGATATAGAGACTCCACTTGTCGCCAACCCGGTTCAGTATTTCACGGGTGGCCTGACAGCCTTCCGCTTCAGGTGCCGGTAGTGCTCCGGGAAAATCGGTGTTACTCGGTGACATAGGTGTGCCTTCTTGTGAAGTTTATGCAGGGATCTTAGTATCCCGGTACAGAATGATAACCAGGCATAAAAATGTTCTCTGGTAACTGATTTATACCTTAAACGGAGCCACCATGCTTTCTTTCCTGCAGATGACTTACATCCTGAGCGAGGCTGAGAGGCTGTTTGTACACTTATCCTCTGAAACTGAATTTGAACAGCGGGCTCAGTGTAATAACTCACCAACCTGGTCTGGCTTTTTCGTCAGTCAGCCACCGCATATTTGCCAAAACCTGCTGCCTGACAGCGGAGGTGAATCACATGAGCACATGGACTTTTAACAGTATTCCGGTCCAGACCGGCCGTACAGTCATCGTCACTGGTGCAAACACCGGTATCGGCTTTGAAACGGCCCGCATGTTTGCCCTGCGAGGCGCGAAGGTTGTGCTTGCATGCCGTGACCTCAGTAAAGGTGAAGGCGCACGCAGGCGAATCATTGAGGAGAGGCCTTCAGTGGTGCCGTCTGTTGAGGTTCTGGATCTTGCCGACCTTGATTCCATCGCGGCCTTTTCAGAACGGTTCACAGCAGCGCATGACAGGATTGATCTGCTCATCAACAACGCAGGCGTCATGCTTTCGCCTCTTGCTCGAACAAGGCAGGGCTTTGAGCTTCAGCTCGGTACGAATCACCTCGGCCATGCGGCGCTTACGCAACGCCTTTTGCCGCTTGTACTCCGCACTCCTCATTCGCGAATCGTCATTGTTTCAAGCCTGGCGCATCACGGCGGTCATATTGCATTCGACGACCTGAACTGGAATGAACGTCCCTATAACGCCCTGAAAGCTTACCAGCAAAGCAAGCTCGCGAACCTCATCTTCGCCCTGGAGCTTCAGCGACGTCTGGCTGCATCAGGTTGCGGAGTCCGGGTGACGGCAGCCCATCCGGGGTGGACGAAAAGCGAGCTGCAACGCCATCTGCTACCGCACCAGCGCTTTATGGCAGGCGTGCTCAATCCACTTCTTCAGCTACGTACGCCTGATGGGGCACTTAACACAATGCGTGCAGCGACGGATCCGGATGCGCCCCCGGGCAGCTACTGGGGACCGGGGCGTTTTTTTGAGTACAAAGGTCCTCCGGCACGTGCACGTATCAGTGAACGCGCGCAGAACGAAGAAGTCGCCAGGCGTCTGTGGGCTGAAACTGAAAAGCTTACCGGTCTTGAATTCAGTCTGTTCTCCGGAAATTCGGTTTCCTGATCAGGATCTGCGCCCCGGCCCAAAGAGTACAGAACATCTGCTTACAAGGAATAAATATGAAACTTTCTCTGTTTGGTGCGACCGGTGTGACCGGGAAATACATCATCGAAGAAGCCCTCCGGCAGGGGTACACTTTGTCGGTTTATACGCGTGATGCGGGCAAGCTTGAAGCATTCGCGGGAAAAGTTGAAGTCGTCGTGGGTGACCTGCAGGATCGAGAGGCAATTAAAAAGTGCGTTTACGGTGCAGATGCAGTCATCAGCGCACTGGGCCCCAACAGCCTGAAGGTAAAGGGTGACAGACCGGTCATGCATGGTCTTTCCAACATCATCTCCGCGATGAAACAAGCGGGTGTGCGTCGGCTTATCCAGATATCCACAGCCGCATACCGCGATCCCCGGGACGGTTTCGCTTTCAGGACTCATGCGTTTGTGTTGCTGTTCAGGGTGATCGTGCCTAAGGCTTATGAGGACATTAGGGCGACGGGTGAGCTCATCGCCCGGTCAGGTCTCGACTGGACCCTGGTAAGAATTCCGAACCTTCAGAACGGCCCCGCAGACGGTAAGACTGATGTGGGCTGGTACAGACAGACCAGGTTGAGCATGAAGCTGTCCAGAGGCAACCTCGCCAGGTTTCTTGTGAACCAGGTTACGGACAGGACGTTCGTATGTGCCGCACCGGGTATCGCTAATCATTAAAGAGGGGACGCGGGATAATGTTGCAAATTGACCTCTATACCGGAATTACGTGCCCCTGGTGTTTTGTAGGTCAGCACCGGCTGGACAAGGTTCTCAAGGAACGCTTCCCCGGTGTGGCCCCAGATATTCATCATCATCCCCTTCTTCTGATGCAAGACGCGCCGGAGGCAGGAGTATTTATTCCCGAGCTGCTGCGTATGAGATATGGCATTACAGAGCCGGGGTGGTGTTTGCCCGGCCTGAAGCGGAGGCCCGCGCATCAGGTTTCGAACTTAACCTTGATCGCCAGCTCTACGCTTATCCAATACAGGCGGCTAACGCTGTTATCATGGATGCCGGGTAATACGGCACGCAGCACCAGCTCGCGATGACCATCACTGAAGCATATTTTCTGGTAGCAGTAAACATTGCAGATGCCGATTTGCTGGCAGATGTTGCTGCAGTTTGGGGATTCAGCAGAGATGAGGCCCGTGCCATTACCCTCCATGCTATTCAGCTCAGGAGGGTTGAGCAGGAAACAGCAGATTCTGTGACGGCAGGTGTGCGATCGGTTCCGCATTTTATTTTCCTGAACCGTCTCGCAGTCAATGGGGGACGTAGCGAAGAAGAAATTGCGGCGGCCATCAGTAGTGTGCTGCACCCATACCGTTAATGATGCTGGTAACGTCCGCTCATGGCACGGAGCGGACTGACGGAATAACCGTTGTCCGCATCCAGCAAAAGGCACACCGGGGCTTTTGATACTTCCGGGGCTCATGATCCCTGTCCGGGAGCCTTAAATTCCACCTCAGACTGAAATGTATCGTCATAGTGCTGACGGGATTCTGCGATGGCTGACCGGTTATTGTTTGCCCAGTTCACAAGCGCCATTACAGGCTCTGACAGTGACCGGCCCAGGTCAGTGAGTTCGTAATCAACACGTGGCGGGATGATCGGATAGACAGTCCGGCTGATTAGGCCATCCCGCTCAAGACCTCTCAGGGTCAGCGTCAGCATCCGCTGGGAAATACCGTCAATGCTGCGCCTTAGCTGATTAAAGCGCTGCTTTCCATTTGCCAGAGACGCGATGATGTAGAGACTCCACTTGTCGCCAATCCGGTTCAGTATTTCACGGGTGGCCTTGCAGCCTTCGGTTTCAGGGGCCGGCAGTACTGCAGGAACCCCAGTGTGACTCAGTAACATAGTTGTGCCTTCTTGTTAAGCGCTGGCAGGCATTCTAGTATCGGCGGTACCGGTTAGTAACCAGGGATAAAAATGTGCCCTGATTATTAATTTTATACCCTAAACGGAGCGACTATGTGTAATATTCTGCTGATTACTTCCAGTCCACGTGGCTCTGAGAGCCTGTCTACCCGCTTTGCCACTCAAATTGCCCGTGGGCTGAAGGCTCAACGAGGCGGTTCACTGACTGTTCGAGACCTTGTCGCCAGTCCGCCCCCGCATATCACACAGGACTACACTGAAGGCCGCACTAAATCTCCTGACTCGCGCACACCTGCACAGAATACTGCCGTTGAACGAGCAGGGGAGCTGGTTGATGAATTATGCGCGGCCGACATCATAGTCATTGGTTCAGGAATGATGAATTTCGGCCCTTCTTCACAGCTCAAGGCCTGGATTGACAATATCACATGGCCGGGGCTCACCTTCAGCTATGCCACAGGAGCGCCCCAGGGCCTGCTTACGGGCAGGAAGCTTTATCTGGTCACCGCAGCAGGGGGGGTGTTTTCACAGGGGGATTATGCCGCTTTCGACTTCCAGACCCGCTATCTCCTGCACATACTTGGCTTTATCGGACTGACTGACGCTGAGCTTGTGCGGATAGAAGGTACCGTACTCGGCGCGGAATCTGCACAGGCCGCTGTCGCCAGTGCCGAGGCAGCTGTTGAGTCATTGTTAGCCCGCGCAGCGCAGAGTTATGGCTCTTTTCGAAACCATCCAGTCCTGTAACGGGCTGAATAAGGGAGAAGTCTTACATGCTGAAGATTGACCTCTATACCGACATCATATGTCCCTGGTGCATTGTCGGTCAGTACAGACTCGATAAGGTTCTTAAAGAACGCTTTCCGGGCCTTCAGGCTGATATTCACCATCACCCTGTTCTGCTGATGCCCGGCATCCCCGCAGAGGGGGTATTAATCGCTGATTTACTTCCTGAACGATACGGCGTGCATAACCCTGAAGCCGCGTTTTCCCGTGTTGAACGGGAGGCCCGCCTGTCAGGGCTGGCGCTCAACCTGAAAGGTCAGCCCCGGGCTTATCCGACGCAGGCAGCCCATGCGCTCATTTTGGCCGCTCGCTCACGGGGCACGCAACACCCGCTTGCGGTTGCAATTACGGAAGCCTATTTTCTGAAAGCCATGAACATTGGCAGTACCGAAGTGCTTGCAGACATCGCCACGTCATATGGTTTTGAGCGTTCTGAGGCGCTGGCTGTTGCTGAAGAGCCGGCCTGGCACGCCAGGGTTGACCAGGCGGTGGCAAACGCGTTTTCAGCAGGCGTGCAGTCAGTTCCGCACTTCGTTTTCAACGCTCGCGTCGCGTTCAGCGGAGGCCGCAGCGAAGACGAGATAACAGGGGCTGTCGAAAACGCTCTGCTGTGCGCTGAATAGAGCAAAGGCAAACCAGACAGGTACGCTTCCTGCATAAGACTGACGTGAACGGGAAGGTTCCGGCGGCCGGACGGCGCGGTTGCAGAACAACGTTCATGGGAAGGTTTAATGCACCGTCCGACACACTTAACAAGCATGTCGCGTGCCTTTTGAACGCACAACCCATGGAAAGTCTTATAATAACCAGTACCTTAAAATAACTGATATTTTGCCAGTCTTGCATCAGCCTGTGCTGCGGCCAGAAGCGTCTGGCCACCTTGTTTTAAACGGCCAGCGAAACCAGACCGTGGCCCAATGCTTACCGGGCGCACTTTACAGCATCCAGCACACAGTAAATGGACAATCAGTAACGGAATTTATCCCAAAGCGTCGCAATTTGCGGGTCCGTGAGGGTTCCCATCTGGCTGTTGGTATCGAACACCATCATCCTGTTCTCGTTGTCTGAATAATGCGCCCACCCCGGATTGCCATACCTGGCAAAGGCGACCCAGGCATCGTTCATACTGGCAGACAGAGCCTGGGGCGGATTGACGCCGACAAAGTTTTCAGCTTCTTTTGTGTGAATCGTTCCGAACGTAAAGGGCACATCCACAAAATGTGCGGCACCCAGATGACCGTTGTAGGCGGGTGAACGCCAGGAAAAATTATAAAACCACGTGTCCTGATGGCGGCTCAGCAGCCGGGCGATGTTCAGCGCGGGCATTCTGAACGTGTAGTCCGACATAATCTGGGCGTAAACGTCACCCGGACTTTCCGCACTGATACTGTTTTTTGCATAAACCTGCTGAGCCCCCTCGGGGAGACCCAGCTCATCAGTGACCGTTTTCACATCTTCATCAGTGATTTTTTTTAACGCGCCGCCGGGAACCAGATACAGTCTGGACTCACTGTCGGTGCTGCCCACAATAACAGGGACGCGGTTACTGTCATTCATCGCCAAATCCTCCATGGGGCTTTTGACGATGATTTTACCGTCAGCAACCGGCAAAAATGCCGTGCCGCCAAGCGAAAGTCTTCCCCACTGAGAGGCATCTTTTATTTGCTCACCGACTCTCAGTACGTTCTGAACCAGCGCCTCAAACGGTACCCTGGCCATGGCTTCGGGGTCCGCAGGCAACCCCAGATTGTTGGCAAATTGCCGGGTGATCCGGGTCGCATCAGACGGGCTGACCCACTGCACCGGCGGACTCTGCATAATAGCCCGCTGATACAGGCCTCTGGTCGCCGGATTGCCTAAATGAATCGCAACGCTTCCCGCGCCCGCGGATTGTCCGAAGAGCGTGACTCTGCCCGGATCGCCTCCGAAATTTGCGATATTACGCTGAACCCATTTAAGCGCAGCAATCTGGTCTGCAATGCCCCGGTTGTCCGGACGTCGGGCAAAATGCATAAAGCCATCCACACCCACCCTGTAGTTTACTGTGACGACTACCACCCCTTTTTCAGCAAACACGCTCCCGTCATAAACAGACTCCGTGGCGTCTTCACGGATCCAGGCCCCGCCGGGAATCCACACCATAACGGGCAATTTCCCTTCAGCGTTGCCGGGACGCCATATATTCAGGGTCAGGTCGCCGGCATGACCGACCAGCCGCTGTGCCTGGCTCCTCCCCGGTTGGGGCACGGGCGAATCAGAGACCGTCGCTTTGATACCCGACCAAGGCTGCACGGGCTGAGGATTCTGAAACCGTCGCTCAGGAGTAAAGGGGTTGGCCGCATAGGGGATCCCTTTATAAACGCTTATCCCCTCACCGGTGCGGTATCCCTGAACCTTACCCGCCTCCGTGTCGACAACGGGAACAGGAGAGCCGGCAAAAGACAATGAACTTGCGACAATCAGTGCACTGCCAAGAATATATTTCATTCGTCTTCCTTCTAATAACTGCCCGTTGAAATGCCGGTTCCGCCTTATGCCGGATGAGGGGGCCAAAGACAACCGCTTACTGGCGGACCGGCGGCTCATTTCTCCCCCGGAAAACTGCCGTCCTCATCAGATGAGGACGGTCCCGAAACGGTTTTACGCATCAGGCTGAGTGGCCCGTCTCTGATCTGACGTCTGGCCGCATCCGCTGAACACTAAGATGGCTGCTTTTGCTGTTCCGGATACGGTATTGAAATTGCAAGTTGCACTATTCCAGCGCGGCCAGCGCTGCGCTGATGCTGTCTTCCCCTCCGTACAGGGCGTGACCGCTGATAACGTGTTCATTACCGTAAATGGTTGCCAGCAAAAGGGGAACGCCTCTCATACCTCTCTCGCTCATGAGCTGCTTCACCCCGGCAATGCGCTGTTCAGTCTGGCTTTTAAGCACGGTATCATTTTCAGGCAGGCTGGCCAGATCATCCATGCCGCCCTCCGCGCCATACTCTTTCGCCCAGGTCGTGCTGATATCGGCTACCACGTCGCAGCGGGAAGTATCGCGCCCCTGTACGTAGCGGGCGTGCTGCAGTACGTGGAGCAGGCCCGCTTCAGCAACGGCACCGGTGTGCTGAAATGCGGTCAGCGCGCGGCTCATAAAGACTGAATCGAAGCGGGCACCGGACAGCAGAAGCTGATGATAGCGCTCGCTGAACGGCTGACCGGTGAGTGTTGTAATGCGCTGATCGTTTGCCCACGCGTGTTCAGCCCACTGCGCCGTAATCTGCCGTGCACCTTCACCAGAGAAAAGGCCACTGGGCATTAATTCAAGCCGGTCACCGTGGTGCCGGGCCAGATACTGCAGGGCGGGCGCGCTGGCATAACACCAGCCGCAAAGCGGATCAAAAATATACTGCAGCCTGTCGATATGCACGATGCGTCCTCCTTTAATCAGTTGTGATCATCATAATTAGATTTCGCACCATGAAAAACAGGCATACAGTAAACACATTGTTGCATGAGGTGAACGAATGGACAGAACCGTTGACCTGGCCGAGGACGGAATCGATCTGGCTATCAGGACGTCAAGCTCACTTGCCCCGAACCTTTATGCCCGTAACCTCGGACACTGCTCTTCCGTACTCTGCGCCAGCCGCGCGTATCTGGACAATCACGGCACACCACGCAGCCTGAGCGACCTGAAAAACCACAACTGTCTGACGTATACCTACTTCGGCCAGAGCACGTGGCGGTTCCATAAAGAGAGCGACATTGTGAGTCTCCCGGTAACGGGAAGCATCAGCACCAATGAGGCGGCGATCCTGTTTAAGGCGACGAAGATGGGAGCCGGCATAGCCATACTGCCCCTGTATGCTGCAGAGCAGGAGCTTGCGGCGGGAGGGCTGGTCGCGCTGCTGCCGGAGTATGATCTCGACAGGCTGTCGGTGAGGCGATAACACGAGCAGCCTCATGGAAAAATGCAGAGCTTAATGCGCCTCAAAAACGTTTATATGGCGTTATCCTCGATGAAATAGGAACTCTTCCTAAGGTTAATCTTGGGCTGCCAATGCCGCAGGATATTCGGCTCCTCAGAGTGGCACAGGCGCTGTCAGATAACCCAGACGACGGTCGGAGACTGGAGGAATGGGCATACTGGGCGGGAGTGTCATCACGCACACTGACACGTCGATTCAGTGCTGAAACCGGTTTTAGCTTTAATGAATGGCGACAGCGCATCCGGTTACTCAAGGCTCTTGAACTTCTGGCTACGGGTAAGCAAGTGACGACAGTTGCACTGGAGCTTGGGTATGACAATGTGAGTGCCTTTATTGCGTTGTTTCGCAGGGTGTTTGGCACCACACCTGCGCGATTTAAAGTTTAAATATCTAAACCAGTAATTAATGTCCGCTTTTGGCACAAAGCGGACAGTTGGCGCTGCAGGTCCGCTATGAGCGAATAGCGGAAGTTTGAAGTGGCTCTCACCTCTGATGAAGGTATTACTTAGAATTGCGGTGTTAATCAATGTGGCGCAAGTCATATAACTGGAATGCTTCGCGGTGTCGCGTTAGCACGTTTTATCGCCGTCAGCCCAGCGCTTGATATCAATTATCTTTGGTGACCGGATTCCCGTGCTCAAGACGTTCTTGGTTGTATACAGGGAGACCTGTGCGTTGTCACCATGCCGACTTTCGATCTCAATTAACGTGTTATTTATCAACAATCCCTGTGAAAGGAACTTTTGATTAATCTCCCCTGCTTTGCGTTCACCATCAAATTCGCTCAGTACGATGACCGGATTTCCTGGATATGCCTCATATTCGAGGCACTGTCTTGCCATGTACCTTAGGGTTCGATAAGTATCAGATGAGCCTGTCTTGCTCACGAAACTGCCGTCAAAAGAGGATTGGCTGTTTTTTAGTTCACTGACCGTAATAGCGCACCCGCTTAGTGAGAGCGAAATTAACAGGCTTGCAAGAACAACGTATTTCACGTTTAACTCCATCATTCAGGTAACGGCCATTCGCCGGGGCGGATCAACGTTGTCCTTGCTTTCAGGCGGACTTGTGATTTGGGAAATCAACCGAAACCATCAGCCCACCTTCTGCCGACGTACTGAGGCTCACGCTGCTGTTGTGTTGCTGCGCAACGGCTTTAACGATGGCAAGCCCCAGCCCACTCCCGCTTTGCAGCTGGTTAGGATGACGAAAAAATCTGTCAAACACGCGCTCTCTCAATTCAACGGGAATGCCAGGCCCTGCATCTGAAACACGTAACTGCGTGGATTGATTTAAGGATCGTAATTCCACCTCAATCCTCCCGCCCCAGGGGCTATACTTCACGGCATTTTCAACTACGTTATCGATAAGCGACATTAACCGCTCCCTGACGCCAGTCACCCAGATTTCCTCTTCGGCGTAAAATTCAAGTTCAATCCTGCGTTCCGCCGCGAGCGGTGCCAGCCCGGCCATACGTTCCTGTATGAGCGTTGTCAGCGGCAAAGGCTCCATAACCATGTCAATGCGCGCTTCGCTGTGCATCAGCAGCAGCAACTGATTGACCAGACGAGCCGCACGGCTGTTGCTGCGAACAATGCCCGCAAGCAACTCTTTTTGGCTGTCACTGCTCACATAAGATTCCAGCGCCTCAACATTGATTCGCATCGCCGCCAGGGGGGTACGCAACTCGTGAGCGGCATCGGCAATGAAAACGCGTTCCCGTTCAGTGCTTTCCCGCACCCTGGTAAGAAATCCATTAACCGCGTCAACCATCTGGCGAAGCTCCCTGTGCTTTGGCACTGCTTTTAAGGGCGAGAGATCGTCCGGCGTGCGTAAGGACACTTCATTTACCACCTTATTCCATGGGCGCATTGCAATGCGGATCGAAAGCCACGCAGGGAATAAAAGAAAAGGAATGCATACCAGCAGCGGCATCACGTAGTAGCCACGCGAGTTCAAGTAGATAAAGAAATTCCAGCCTCCAGCAGGGGTGATAAGCGTGACCTCTGTGTCGGCGTTCCCGGACTTTAAGGTACGGCTGTTCCAGGCGCGACCATCACTCTCCACGCGCTCAATTTTTCCATAACGGCTATTTATCACTCCGACTGGCGCACCATCAGAGGCATAAATTATCTCTTTATTCTCGCGTACGATAAGGCTGATTGAGAGTGCTGGATCTTCACCGCCGCCATAATTTTCCCGTACTGCCTTACTTAATGCAGCCAGCACATGCGTTCGCTCCTGCGGGCGGTCGTCCATACTCTTAACCACCGTAAAAATGGTTTCGTACGTCTTACTGCCCGTTAATATCGGCGGACTTCGTAAGTCCTCCCACAAAACGTAAGTCAGAAAAAGACACCAGAGCAGAGTGAGCAATAGCATCTGCGCTACCATAATTCGCCGTACGAACGTTGGGGTTCTCAGATGGCGCCAGACATTTCGCATCAACCTGCTCCCTTCTGAATGGGTACGGTATCAATGACATACCCAACGCCCCTCACCGTTCGTACATAGCCTTCGCCGATTTTGCGACGCAAATTCCCCATATGCACATCAAGCGCATTACTCATATTTTCTTTTGCGCCGAAGATCCTTTCTTCCAGAAAACTGCGAGTAAGCACGCGGTCAGTGCGTAACATCAACGTTTCAAGCAGCGCGTATTCACTTGCCGTCAACTCAATATGCCGTGCATTCACGGTCACGCGTCGTGTGGGCACAAAAAGTGATAATCCCCGAAGTTCTATCGCCTCGTTCTGAAAACCATAACTGCGGCGCGCAAGCGCTCTCACCCTCGCCAGCAACTCGGCGAGAACAAACGGTTTGACGAGATAGTCGTCTGCACCCGCGTCCAGCCCGGAAAGGCGATCGTGCAGTGTGCCTCGCGCCGTCAGGATGATGACGGGAATGCTCTTAAGCTGCTGACGCAAGCACCCCATCAGGCTCATGCCATCGCCATCGGGTAATCCGAGGTCGAGCAACACAAGTTCAGGCACGCAGACATCAAGCTGATGCAGCGCATCCTCTTTGCGGCGAACCCATATAACATCAAATCCTTGATCTGCAAGGGCAATACGTATGCCGTTACCGAGATCCAGGTCGTCTTCAATCAGGAGTATTTTCACAATGGTTACGGTATCAGCAGTGAATGAAGAACGTCTGAAGAAAAAAACGGTATCAGGAAATCTATCAGCTTTGCAGCATCTGTGGTTGCTTCACCCTTTCTTCATTTTTGGCTCATGAGAACTTTAGTGGGCGCATTCAAAATGAACGTTATGGCATTTACAACCCGCTTGCATCGTAATCATTTGAATGCATAAGGACTTCTTTAATGAGAAATAACACTCTGCGTCATAAGTTCCCCCTTTCACTCAAGGGGGGCAGCCTGAAAAAAATGTTGTCGGGCGCAGTCCTGGCGTTACTGGCCACCCCGATACTGGCGGCAGCAGAGAATCAGGGCAACGCGTTGACGGTGGGAGGCGGCGCGAACGTGACGCCACGCTATTCTGGTTCGGACAAAAGCCGCGTCACGACTTCCTTGGTGCTTGATTACACCATGGAAAATGGTTTCTTCGTCAGTTCCACGCGGGGCATAGGTTATGGCAATAACATCGGCAAATTCGATTACAACGCTGCGGTGAGCTATCGCGCAGGCCGTAAGGATCGCGACGTGGACAGTGACTCCCTAAGCGATGGTAGCGACTATTTGCGTGGTATGGGCGATGTCAAAGGCTCGGCTCTCGGTGTGCTTGGCCTGGGATACGGTGTGACTGACTGGCTTAATTTGCAATTGCAGGCTGAAGTGCCATTTTCTGAGCAAAACAATGGCACGGCACTGCATTTTGGCATTCATAGCCCGCTCTATACCTCACCGAATAATACAGTAACGCTGGCGCTGACCGGTAGTTGGGGGACGGACAAATACATGCAGACTTACTACGGAGTCAGTGCAGCTCAATCGGCCGCATCAAGATTTAACCGATATGATGCCAAATCGGGAATTTATGCCTGGTCGATGAATCTTGACTGGACACACAAGTTCAATGAGGACTGGAGCATGATTGCCACAGCAGGCGTTACGCAGTTAACGGGGGATGCGCGCAATAGCCCGATTGTGCAACAAGAAACATCACCCACCGGAAGCCTGCTGGTGACATACCGCTTCTGATCGTTATTCAATGTGTGTTTCCCGCCAGCTTATGGCTCTTCTCTGCCAATAAACACGCTTTCAATCCACCCTCTTTTCAGCTAACGGGGCAGTACGCAACAGATTGCAAAACCTAAAGCTTCAGCCCCGAACATGTAAAACATCTGTTCACCTCCGCTGGCGCAACAGCAAAAGCGCGCGCGCCGAAGAACATGCCTACCTTGCTGGTGTTGCGGAATTCGCCAGCAATGCATTGGCGATATCCAGTATGGACCGCAGCGATCGATATGCCGGAGATAATAGTGACATCCCTCGGCGGCATGGGAATACTCTGCAATCCGGCGATGGCGTCGCCATGAGGCCTTGGCAGCATGGCGGCAATCCCCATTCCCCGATGGCACATCTGCGCCTGAACGTCCCGGCAGGTGCTGGTGAACATGCACCGCGATTGAGGGAATCTATCGGGCAACCAGGCGACGTCAAAAAAGCGGGATGTACCGTATTAATAAGAATAAGCCCAGTGTCGTACCTACAATGAAGCGAGCATGCGATAGAGCGAGTTGCCTGCCTCCGCCACGGTGATGGATTAAGACGCGGAGTAAAGACGGTCACAAGGATAATGCCGACTACTTACTTTTGAGAACAGTCTCGGACATAAGCTTAAATGTCAGCTTATGGCACATAGCGGACATTAGCCCTATCTCCCAATCGTAGTTGAAACAATTCCTTTACAATCTCACTTTTCAACAAGTGAAACATTCCTGTCGCTGTTCGGGAGCACTGAGCTCTGCTTTTTCTCACCATCCCGGATTATCGCATTTATGATAGTTATCAGCTTCCGCATACATGCAGTCATAGCAACTTTGAAAACTTTGCCTCTGGCAATCAGATTTTCATAAAAAGCCTTTATCTCTGGGTTAAAGCGCACAGCCGAAAGTACGGCCATGTATAACATTGAACGGATATCAGAACGACCACCCCATATCATCCTGCGCCCACTGAAATTCCCACTATCCCTTGAGTAAGGACATAGTCCAATAAGAGCACTTATCTTACGGCGATCAAGAGATCCCAGTTCAGGCACTTGTGTTAGTAATGCCGCCATCACAACCGGCCCAATTCCTTTAACCTCTTTAAGCAGCTCAACTTTTTCTTTCAGTTTGGGAATCTTCCCGATCCTTCCAGAGAGGACTTCGTCGATACGCTTAATTTCCAGGGTCAGCCACTGAATATGGCGACGTATATCAGTTTTAATTTCCTGTTCTGTTTGTGCTTCAAGACGGTTCGTCTCCATTGTGCGATTAGCGACGAGCTGACGTCGGCGACTGACCATTGATTTAAGCTTCAAGAGTTCTTTATCAGGCTGCTCTCTGATCGGCGGCTCCATACGCATACCGTATTCACAAATTAGTCTTGCATCCTGTACGTCAGTTTTTGACCGAAGACCTAACGCACGACTGAAATTTTTTATCAGGCGCGGATTAACGACAGCAACTCGAAAATCATGAAATTCCAGTACTTCTACAAGTGCTCTGTGATAGTTACCTGTTGCTTCAACCACGAATGAACTGATTTTGTGGCTGCTGACTAAATTCAGCAATTCTTCAAAACCTTTGGCTGAATTTTCAAAATGATAGGTGCCCAAACATCCACTGACACATACGTCAAAGCTGTTCTTAGCTATATCTACACCCACAATGACTTTCGTATTCATTTCAGTTCTCCCAATCTTGCAAAATTCGGGCTGGAATTAACCGCCCAGGCAGTTGTTCGGGCTGGTGCTGAAAAAATGCTGCGCTATTCAGCTCACCCTCGGGCTTGTAAACCCAGCAGGCCGATCGTGCAGCAGCATTGCCAGTTTAAAGAGGCTTGCTCAACATACAAGCAGGCCGGCGACAGCTTCCCTTGTTTGCGAGGCCGCCCGGCTACCGTGAGGGCACGGCACTTTATGCCCGCCGTTTACCGGCCGCAGGACGGGAGACGGCATAAGCGTGGAGCGAAGCGACGTCATCATTATCTTTCCCGTGAAAAGCGCCGCCCGCCGGGCGGCCGCCTGAGTCGTCGTTTTCAGCCCCGGAAATCAGGCCAGTGGCAACCGCACCGGTCGCTCACCACGGGTGCCAGAAGCGTACCGGTCACTTCCCACTCATTCAGAAAATGGAGGCCGGAAAGTGTCGCTGCCTGCTGCGCATCAAGTTGCAAGAGAGACTTCAGCCAGACGTCATTGCCGTCAAAGCGCCAGTAACAGCCTTCACTCTCACGGGGTTCGCCCTTCCACCACGTACGGCCCATGAGCATGCAGCCCGCCTCTGCCAGCTGCTCATCCGGTGACAGGATGAGCATATGCTCCTCTGAGCATATGCCCTGCCACTCTGCATGAAAGGAAGCCAGCCAGGTGTTCACTCTTTTTCCTCCCGTTTTGCCAGAACCGTGTCAGCGCAGTGGCGCAGGAAGTACCAGCTGAGACTGATATCCGCATCGAGCGTGGCATCGGCCAGCGCGATCGTGGCCAGCACCTCATCGGACGTCAGCTCCGGTGCCACGTCTTCGAAATCATCGGCTACCCACAGGTGCACTACGCAGGGTGTGTCTGGTGCAAAACGCTGCAGCTGTTCGGCCAGCTGGCCAGTGGTGAGAGGGTGATTCATGGTTACTCCGGTTACAGGTTGCACGGCATCAGCGCCGTGACGTCACGGCAGCCGGGCCACTGCGGAGGACGCAGGGTCGAGGGACGAAGCCGCACGCGCCGGCGGAGCGGACTGAATGTCCCGCGAACGGCGGGGAACGGGTGAGTCATGAGGCGAAGCTGCCTTGCGGACGAAGCGGCCCGGCTAAGGTGAAGTCACGGCGCAGCCCGACGATCAGGAGGGAGGTACAAAGGCAATTCATGCTGTACAAGTTGTGAGATAAGCTGCCATATCTGGTAAAGAGAGGCGGCGAGGTATCTTCATCAAGGGCTGCTTTGTGCCATAAGCGGACGTTGCCAGTATCTGCACCAAATTATCGGGATCGCTATTTCTTACATACTGGCTAGCAGCCATTTCTCTACTGCAACCAGCGAGATTATTTTAAATGTAACTATACCGAAGAAGACGATTTTAAGTCATAAGTGAGTTATTGCCTCCCTATTCAGGGAAGTTTAATTTTTTTACGTAATCGATAAATGCCCGGAGTGGCGGTGGAATAAGACGCCGGCCAGAATAATAGAGAAACATACCTGAAAAGGGTTTACACCACTCCTGCAGTACTGGCTCCAGACTTCCGTTAATGAAATAAGGATTTAGCCAGTCTTCAAAAAGATGAATGATACCCACACCTGCGATTGCGGCCGTTACAGCCAGGTCAGTTGCGCCCCCGACGCGTACTGTCAAATGGTTATTTGGGTAAACCTCAACCATTTCTTTGTTACGTTCAAATTCCCATGGACTCGCCAGCGCACCAGTAACATACCGGTGCACAATGCAAGAATGATGCGCAACCTCTGACGGATGCGAAGGGCGTCCGTGCTTGTCCAGATACTCTGAAGACGCTGCTGTAACGAAACGCATAACCCGGGGACCAATTGGTATTGCTATCATATCTTGTTCAAGTTTTTCATGATGGCGAATGCCGGCATCATTGTACAAAGACAAGACGTCAACAAGCATATCCTCAGTGTCGATTTCTACTTTTATATCTGGATAGGCCAGCATGAAGCCGGGTAAAATTTCAGGGAGTATCAGTCTGGCAGCGCTTATTGGCACGTTTAGTTTAAGGGTGCCAGCAGTTCTGTCCTGATAACCTTCAAAAGATTTAAGAGCGGCATTTATTTCTTCAAAAGCAGGGTTCAGTCGCTCGAGTAACAGTAATCCTGCTTCAGTTGGCGTAACACTGCGTGTTGTACGGTGCAACAACCGGACATTGAGTCGTGTCTCAAGTCGTTTTACGGTTCCACTTAACGTAGAGGCACTGATCCCTGTAACTCTTGAAGCTTCCCGGAAACCTCCAGCTTTGACAACTTCTGAAAATATACCTATGTCATTAAGGTCTGCATTCATTGTTCACTTATCCGAACGAGCTGTACGAATTATTGCTGTTATCTGCCTTCATCTTACGGACTAAGATAAGCCTGTACAATAAGCACATCAGGAGTGTAGACATGCAAACAATATCGTTAAACGGTGTAAAGCCGGACAGTTTTTTACTTGGTGATCGTCAGGTAAATCGAATGGGATATGGTGCCATGCAGCTTGCCGGACCTGGCGTATTTGGTCCTCCTCGCGATCACGACGCTGCGGTTGCCGTATTACGGGAAGCTGTTAAAGCGGGCGTGAATCACATTGACACCAGTGATTTCTATGGCCCATTCGTAACTAACAAGCTGATCCGCGAAGCCCTTTCGCCTTACAGCGAAGATCTAGTGATCGTAACTAAAATTGGTGCACTGCGTGGAGACGATGGTTCATGGAATGCAGCGCTCAAACCTGCAGAGCTGCGCGCTGCAGTCGAGAGCAACCTGAAAAACCTCGGTCTTGAACAGCTGTATGCTGTAAACCTCAGAATTCATCCAGACATTCAGAACAGCGGTGATGTTTCTATAGCAAAAATGTTTAAAGAAGTGGTCGCTATGCAGCGAGATGGCCTGATCCGTCACCTTGGCCTCAGCAATGTGACAGCTGAACAGGTTGCTGAAGCTCAGAGTATTGCTCCAATAATCTGCGTTCAGAATGAATATAACCTTGCACATCGAAGAGATGATGCCTTAATTGATAGCCTGGCTCAGAGTGGCGTGGCTTACGTTCCCTTCTTTCCGCTTGGAGGTTTTAATCCTCTCCAGTCAGAACAACTTTCAGCTGTTGCGAAAAAAATGAACGCAACACCTCTGCAGGTTGCACTGGCATGGTTACTGAAACGTTCAGCCAATATTTTGCTGATACCCGGGACTTCATCAGTTGCCCATTTAAAAGAAAATTTACAGGCGTCTGGTTTGAATATCAGTGACGAAGTAATGGATGAACTGAATACAATCGGAACTAAATAATAAAACTCAGGTTATGTTTTCCTGTAAATGATGATGGCACAACAAGAAATCCTGTCTCTTCTTTTTATTCAGGTCAATTGTCTTTTTCTTATGTTAAAACTGTGTATTCAACATGTCTAAATCAGATGAAAAAAACATAAAAATTACAGATCAGGTAATTAACGACCTGAAATCATGGATATGCGAAAATCTTGAAGAACATATAACTATTGATGTGATTTCAGCAAGAGCAGGATATTCAAAATGGTATCTGCAAAGAATGTTCAGGAAAATGACAGGGATTTCTCTGGCCCGGTACGTCAGAGAAACCCGGCTTAGCCGTGCGGCTCATGACCTGGAAACGACAAATTACACCGTATCGGAAATAGCTTTCCGATACGGTTTCCTTAATCAGCAAGCATTCACTCGTGTCTTCACGCGCCATTTTTTGCTGCCGCCGGGCAAGTGGCGTACTGAGCATAAACGGTGAGCGTTAACAATCGCCCCCTTGATGAATTAATAAAGTCAGTGTAATTCAGACCATTTATAACATACATGCCGTAAATTGCATGTGGATTGGGGTAGTTTGAACCACTATGTACTACCTGTATGTCCATGTCTGTTAACCTGCAAGCATAAGCCTTTAATCAGGTACTAACCTTCGTTTAAATCAGTACTAAGTGCTGATATCTGAATTAACTTCAGCCGATGGCAAGCAGGCACATAGGATGCATTGATTTCCATTCATCCATCATTGTAATTCTTGACCATTCATGATCGTCAGGTCCTCTTGAATAAAAGCCCTGATTAGATAATGCATACCAGTAACCGGGCTGATGTGGATCAACAGAAAGCGTTGGTATCAGGCTGTTCTCAGCCGGGAATCCATCGTCAAACCGGCTCCAGAGCTCTCCAGATAGCCTGAATATCGCAACTGGTCCTCCTTTTAAAACCGGAGCGTTGGTGCTTTTAATGTTATTTGCTGCTTCCGGGGCTCCGTGTGCAGCTCGCGGCCCCGGAGCAGCTGAAACGATAACATCATCCGGATTTTCCGGATTTACAGCCATAAAGTACAGGTAAGGCATCTGCTCCAGGCCCCGGCTGCGGTACTTCCAGGTCCGTCCTCCATCTGAACTTTCAGCATAGGCACGTTTTTTATCCATGAGACCATCTCCCAGGGCGGCAAATACTTTACCAGGAGCCTGTGGATGAGTTAAGAGAGTGTGTGTGTCCAGTGGACTGTCTGAGCGACGGTCTTCAAAGCTCAGGCCACCGTCCTCACTTCGCAGTAAGGCTCCAAACTCTACGGAAATATAGATATTGCCATTAGCGTCGTGGGCTATTGCTCGGACGTGATGCGTTTCAGGCCGTGGAGGAAATGACCAGTCTGCACGTGATGTCATTCCGTCAAAATTTGTCACCAGCTTAAATGTGTCGCCAGCATCATTGGATCGGTACAGAGCGCTTAATTCAGTCCCGACCCAGACAGTGTGGCTGCCGTTTTGATCTGACTGTGGTGACAAAGACACAAAGGTAGTTTCTCGTGGCCCTATCGCTTCCGGAACCGGTGAACCGTAGTAATTTTGTGGCGTTCCTGCTGGAAACCAGGTTTCGCCCATATCTTCGCTGCGCCAGAGGCCGCGATTATAGGTCGAACAAAAAAGACGAGTTGGCTGTGCCGGATCCGCAGCAAATGCCGTGGGCTGTACACCTTTTAGTAACAGACGGGGGGGTTCAGAATCAGGATTGATCATATAGAGTCCGTTACTGAATCCCAGAAGCCAGCGCCGCTGGCAGCTCTTCATTATTTCTGAAGCACGGTTTTTCATAAGATTCCTTTGAAGTTTACTGTATCAATTTAACGACCTCAATTTCTCCGTATATATCCCCACAGTATTATCAATCTTAATGGGGCTATCCTGCCGCTGCCTTTGTCTTTAAAAATTACATTGTTTCAGGTCATAAAGAACTAATACGACTGAGGAATTATTTTCTCCCCCAGTCGTCGCAGTAATAAAGGCCGTTTTACCGGTTATGCTCCGTTCTTGAGTATGGTTCTGGCAACTTTCAAGCTGTTATGCTTCAGTCGACAGAAGAATCGCGTCACGACGCGGAGTTTCCTGAGAGGAACTTATTGCTTTAACTGCTTCACTGAGTGAAAACTTACGATAATTTTCAAATAACTCCGGAGAGTTTCTCACCATATCGAAGAGACTTTGCAGGTCTTGTGCACGTTCTTCATCCGTAAAGTCCTGTACAGCCTCCGGTGCGCTCACGCCTTTGAGTGTTAACCCACGAACGACAAAAGTGATGCTTGATAACTGCGATGCAGAATGGTCCATTCCGCCATAAGTTAACAGTGTGCCGCGGTCAGCCAGTATCTCAAGCAAATCTGCCGTCATCGCGCCGCCAATTGGATCTATGGCCACCTTAGGAGGAATACCATAAGCACCACGGGTCTGTGCTTTCCAGTCGGCATTCGATGTTTCTACTACGGCAATGTCAGAAAAAGCACTGGTTAAAATATCGGCTGATGTTTTACTACGGACAGTAGCGATAACTTTGAGTCCACGTTTTAGAGCCAGCGTGATGAGATTGCGTCCCACACTGGAACCTGCAGCAGTAATTAAAACGGGGCCAGCCTCATCAATAACGTTCCTGACACTACACGCCTCACGCAGCAGGGTAGCTGCCGTAATGCCATTGATCATGATCTGACAAGCAGCTTCATCGCTAATATCATCAGGCAGCAGGATCAGATCTTCGGCCCGGGCAGTAACATACTCGGCCCATGTTCCGTGCGCTCCATGGAAGAGCCCTACTCTTGCTCCCACACGAATTTGTTCTGTTTCTGTAACTCCAGATCCCAGAACTTCAATCACGCCAACACCGTCCCCCCCTGGCACGAGACCAGCCTCAGAAATAGGGAGAGGTACAATGCCGCGGATCATCAGTTCGTCAATCGGATGCACCATACGTTCCGTAACCCGCACTACCACCTCCCCGTTGCCTGGGGAAGGAAGAGTTTCTGCATCATTTACAACCAGCACTTTTTCTGGTTCACCATATTTATAATATTTAATTGATTTCATTAGTTAAGCCTTATGTCGAGTGTTTAGCGCATTTTGATGCATATGGACGTCAGGTTTAAAATGCTCAAACATTGCTCCGGAAACCCGGCATTAGTTCAATAAGCACAATTTGAACTTTCCTGCGACCAGCATCGCTCTCCCTACGAATAATACTCGGTAAAACGCGCCGTCATATCCGGCTTAACTCGTACAGCCCGTGCGGTAATCCGTACAAACTATGAGGGCACGATATGATTAATTGAATTCAGAGCTAGTGATTTTTTACTTAACGAATATGAAAAACACGAATGTCCGCTTTTCGCTCTTAGCGGACGCTCATCGAACTCCGTCCGCTTTGTGCCAGAAGCGGGCTGCATCAAAATTTGACTCAGTTTATCTTTCGACTTGTTAATATGTCTCTCGCGTGATTTTATATGCATATATTTCATATAAAATCAACTGGGGTATTGTTATGTCTTCCGATTGACCTGTTAAAGCTCAGTTTGAAGCCTATAATGCCCACGATATTGAAGCATTAATGTCTTACTTTTCAGAAGATTTCAACGGTTATCGGATGCCAAGTAAGCGTCCTCCAAGAGTTGGGAAAGAATGATTGCGTGATTTTTATATAGATAATCGTTTTAATAATCCGTGAGTTAGAATAGAACTTGTTTCCAGAATCGTAATGGGCAATAATTTTTTCGTTCATGAATTAATATATGGTTTATCTGATCAGCCTCTGGATAGCGTTATTGTTTTTGAAATAAAAAAAGACCTCATTTCTACAGCATGGTTGTAGTGGCGCACTGATACTGGCCACTAAGCGCCCGCACTTTCCTGCCCTTCAGGAGAAAATTATCCGTCAGGCTGCGACCAATCCCGCCAACCGCACCTGCGGCTCCTGTAACAAGAACTGGACTATTATCTGCATTATTCATACGCCCTGCCTGGAGACTGTCTTAATCAACAGTTTACCTCATCCGTTATGCAAAGTTGCATAATTGGTCATAATCAAAACGTGCACATATTTAGCTGCATTGGGAAATACCCATTCCTTTATCACTTTACTCAGACAGCTGGAAAATCATTTTTGTAATTCAGCGCGACATATTATCCGGCCTTTGTTTAATCAACTTGCCCCTTTTCAGGGCGTAATAAAAACAGCACCAGCGAGGACATACACTGCGGTCTGAATACCCCCTAATGTGACTACTGCAGGTATCGGCAAAACAGAACTGAGCCAGGTTGTGGCCGCAGCCGTCGCCATTGTCAAAAAACCCAGCAGTGATGACGCGAGGCCTGCTTCCTTTCCGACCGGCCCCATTGCGATAGCGGTGCCTGCGGGGTTGCCCAGTCCCATGCCCCATAAAAAAATTATCATTGAAAAGGTATACCATCCGAGTCCCGGCGTTTGCGGCCCGGTTAGCAGCAAAATGCCGCCGACAAGAGCGGTGAATATGCCAAGTGCAGTAGTTTTCGCGGCACCGAAGCGATGTGTCAGTCGCGGGCCAGAAATACCGGCGGCAAAAACCACAAAGACGGTTGCGAAAAAGAAAATTCCGGCCTGTAAGGGTGACAATCCCATTCCGCTCATGAGAATCGCGGGCGCAGCAGCGAATGATGCGAACAAGCCACTCATCAGAAGGCTGACCGCAAATGCGGGAAAGATAAACGCGCCGTTCAGGAACAGGCTGATATACGCCGTAAAGACGCCGGTGAAAGAACGCCTGACTCTCCGCCCTGCAGGGTGTGTTTCGCCTAAGACTCTGATATAGAACATACCCACTGCGAGAGCCATCAAGCTGACCAGAATAAAAATCGACCTCCAGCCCAGCGTGACGGTGATAAGACTCCCTACCAGAGGAGAAAAACCAGGGGCGGTTGCAGTCGCAATCATCGTCAGAGACAGCGCCCGCGCCAGTCTTTCCCCTTCAAAAAGGTCACGGGAGATGGCCCGGGCCAGGACGGAGGCGGCGCATATCCCGGATGCCTGGATAACTCGCCCGGCAACCATCATATCAAGTGAATTTGAAAGGCCGCTAATTATGGTTCCGGTTAGAAAGATGGCGAGCCCACCTGAAACAATTTTTACCCGCCCAAAGCGATCGGATAACGGTCCGACTATTAGCTGCGCTAGCGCAAAGGTAATAAAGAAGCACGATAGCGTCAGGCCAAGCTGGCGTGAAGATACCCCAAACTGCGTGCCGATAGCCGGAAAGGCGGGAAGAATAATGTTCGTGGATAACGTGCTGATGGCGGAGAGACCGGCAAGTATCATTATAATTTTTCCAGTCAGCTGTCGTTGTTCCAGTGAACTTTTGTAATTATCAGCGACTGCCTGGGTTTTTTTTAAATTCATACTCTTCTCTTTGAACTATCGAAAATAAGCTGCTGTTATTTTATGGGAAAGAGAATCGCAGGCTCTGCACCCTTTATCAGCTGCAGAGCCTGAAGCCAGGCAGTCAAATCAGAATGATTTTATTTGTTGCCGAAAGATGAAGCCTGTCTTTTTTGTAAGACTTACTGCTCCACCCTACTGCGCTAATATCATCCGCTATTCACGTATCTGAATGATTTGCCTGAAGCCAGCTATGACACTCAGATCAAACCGCTTCCCACCGGCGAAAGAGAACACTGGCATTCACGCCGCCAAATCCAAATCCATTTGATAACGCATGCCGGATGGAAGAATAACGCGCCTTTAATGCAACCAGGTCCAGACCCTCTGCTGCTTCATCCGGATGGTGTAAATTCAGCGTCGGCGGAATAACCTGATCCCGCAAAGCCAGCACGGTAAAGATGGCCTCAATACCGCCAGCCGCGCCCAGCAGATGCCCGGTAGCCGATTTGGTCGAACTGATGGCAACTTTGCTAAATTTGCCAAATACGGACCGGATGGCCGAGAGTTCACCTTTATCCCCAACCACCGTTGAGGTGGCATGAGCATTGATGTGCTGTACATCACCGGCACTCACATCTGCCTGAGCCAGGGCCAGCTCAATGGCTCTTCGGGCTCCGCTTCCATCTTCTGGGCCGGCAGTGAGATGCCATGCATCAGCGCTGGTGCCATATCCCACCAGTTCAGCCAGAGGCGTTGCGCCCCGGTTCAGAGCATGCTCTAAAGACTCGATGACCAGTATGCCGGCACCTTCTGCCATTACAAACCCGTCCCGATCGGTATCAAAGGGTTTTGAGGCTTCGCCCGGCTTATCTCCGTTATTTGTGGACAGCGCGCGTGCCGCTGCAAAACACCCAAGCGTAACACGATCTATTGCGGCTTCTGTGCCCCCGCAAACTGCAATATCGGCTTCGCCGGTTTTAATTAGCCTCGCCGCATCCCCGATAGCCTGAACACCTGCAGCGCATGCTGTTATCGGTGCGCCGACAGGCCCTCGGAAGCCGTGCTGAATAGAGACATGCCCCGCAGCCATGTTGGCAAGAAAAGAAGGCGCTGTGAAAGGTGATAACCGGCGTGGCCCGCGTGTATCGGTCGTTCTAACGGCGTCCGCAATGGCACCGAATCCCCCTACACCTGAGGCAATAATGGTTGCAGTCCGTTCACGCGCGCGTTCGTTATTCGGCTGCCATCCCGCCTGAGTCAGGGCTTCCTGAGCCGCAATAAGGGCAAACTCAATGAAGCGATCCATTTTTTTGCGCTCTTTAGGGTTTATATACCGCTCTGGCTCGTAACCTGCGTCAGGGTCCTCTGCAAGTGATGGCACCCGTCCGGCAACGGAAACGCCGGTGCCTTCGCTGAGTTCAGGGGGAAGTACCGTTATTCCCGAACGGCCCTCAATAAGCCGGCGCCAAACCGTCTCCGTACCGCATCCCAAAGGGCTGACAATACCGCAGCCGGTGATGACAATGCGTCCAGAATTATTTTGATTCATGATAAAAACCTCATGCTCTTGTTTGTACAGCGTAACGATATAAGCCGCCGTTAAGGGGGAACGTATCCCCCGCGATTAATGCTCAGTCGGCAGCTTTTATTTCAGCGTACTTTTTATTTTCAGGGCGTATTCTGAACCAGATGGCATACATGGCTGGCAGGAAAACCAAAGTAACGATGGTCCCGGCAAATGTTCCGCCAATCAGCGTGTAAGCCAGGGTTCCCCAGAAAACAGAATGCGTAAGCGGTATAAAGGCCAGGATAGCGGCCATTGCCGTCAGTAATACGGGGCGGGCACGCTGAACCGTTGCTTCCACGACTGACTCAAAAGGTGTCAGCCCTTCATGCTCGTTGTGGTGGATCTGCCCTATCAGGATTAATGTGTTACGCATCAGGATCCCCGACAGCGCGATCAGCCCTACCAGCGCATTTATTCCGAACGGCTGACTGAAAAGCAGCAGCGTTGGCACAACGCCAATCAACCCCAGTGGCGCAGTCAGAAACACCATCACCATCGCTGACATTGAGCGCACCTGCAGAATGATGATCAGCAGCGTTATGGCAATCATAATCGGGAACAGCGGAGCCATTGCTTTCGTCGCTTTACCTGACTCCTCGATGGGGCCTCCTTGCTCAATACGGTAACCGGTCGGAAGCTTAGCGATAATGGGCTGTAACTGTTTCAGAATTGCCGTGGAAACATCGGGCGGCTGCATGCTGTCGGCAATATCCCCTCTTACAGTAACGGTCGGGGTACGATCGCGACGCCGCAGGACGGGATCTTCCATTCTTACCTCAACATCCCCAATCTGAGAAAGCGGAATACGCTGACCTGATGACCCTACCAGGGTAAATCCGGCTATTTTTTCGGGGTCAAGCCTGATATCGCCTGCTGCGCGCGCCATAACCTGCACGGAGCGAATATCTTCCCGAACGGACGTAATGGGAACGCCAGATAGCAGGAACTGGAGTTGCTGAGCAACAGCATTTGACGTCAGTCCTACTGCCTGAAGTCGATCCTGATTGAGTGAAAAGTGCAGCGTCGGCACGCGCTGGCCCCAATCTGTATTAACGGTCCTCATCAGGGGGCTGGCCTGCATTACTGCCTGTACTTCGCCTGCAATCTCACGCAATTTATCCGGATCGGGCCCCATGACCCGATAAGCCACCGGATAAGGGGAATACGGACCAAAGACCAGCTGTGTTACGCGAACACGTGCCTGAGGAGCCAGCCCGTCGGCGACAGCTTTACGCAGCCGGTGCTTGAGAATATCGCGAGCGTCCTGACTGTCAGTCAGGACAACGATCTTCGCAAAGGAGGGATCGGGAAGCTCAGGTGCCATTGCCAGATAGAAGCGAGGTGAACCCTGCCCGATATAAGAGGTGACAATTTTTGCCTCTTTCTGCTTCTGCAGCCAGTCCTCGATTTTCGCCGTCGTCGAGCTGGTCTGCTCAATAGAAGTGCCGTAAGGCATCTGAATCTCAATTAATACCTCCGGACGATCAGATGTCGGGAAGAATTGTTTCTTGACAAGACCCATGCCGAGAATGGCAACGGTAAAGACGATGATAACCGCCGCGGCGACGAGCCACTTCCGGGCGATAACGCGAGCCAGTAACCGGCGAAAACGGTTGTAGCGCGGCGTATCGTAGATTGCAGCGTGGCCACCAGATACCGTTTTGATCTCTGGCAGCATTTTCACGCCCAGATACGGGGTGAATACCACGGCCACTACCCACGACGCGATCAGAGCAATCCCCACTATCCAGAACATGTTACTGGTATATTCACCGGCGGTAGACTGCGCAAAACCGTTAGGCATAAAGCCCACGACCGTAACCAGCGTACCTGCCAGCATCGGAGCGGCTGTATGGCTCCATGCATAGGCTGAGGCTTTGATACGATCGTAGCCCTCCTCCATTTTTACTACCATCATCTCAATCGCAATGATGGCATCATCCACCAGAAGTCCCAGCGCCAGAATCAGTGACCCCAGAGTTATACGGTCAAAGTTCTTACCTGATGCCTCCATGACCATGAAAACGACCGCCAGCGTCAGAGGTACGGCAGCGGCTACCACCACGCCCACGCGCCAGCCCATGCTGACAAAGCAGACCACCATGACCACAAGCAGCGCAACAAAGAATTTCAGCATAAATTCATCGACTGCAGAGCTGATGTTGACTGACTGATCGGTGACTTTCGTCAGTGTCATTCCCAGCGGCATAGACGCGTTGATGCTGGCCGCTTCAGCATCAAGCGATTTGCCCAGTTCAAGCCCGTTCCAACCCTCACGCATGATAATGCCCAGCAGCAGAGTGGGCTCTCCCTGATTACGGATCAGGAAAGTCGCGGGATCCTCATATCCACGTTCTACGGTGGCGATGTCCGACAGCAGCAGCGTTCTGCCATTAACAACAACGGGCGTTTTACGAATCTGTTCAAGTTTGTTAAAAGCACCGTCAAGGCGGATAAATACCTGAGGTCCTTGAGTGTCAATTGAGCCCGCTGGCGTCAGGAGATTCTGGTTATTCAGAGCTGAAAATATGTCCTGAGGTGAAACGCCCAGCGTGGCCAGTCTGTCATGGGAAAAAGAGACAAAGATGCGTTCAGTCTGCTCACCAATGATGTTGACCTTTTTTACGCCCGGCACGTGAAGAAGCCGCTGTCGCAGTGACTCTGCATCACGCACCAGTAAACGCTGAGGCTCACCTTGTGCTTTCAGAGCAAACAGAGAGAATGTAACATCTGAAAATTCGTCATTGACCATAGGTCCCATAACACCTGCAGGCAGGTTTCTAGCTTCATCCCCCAGCTTTTTCCGCGCCTGATAGAACTCTTCCTGTACCTGTGAGGGTGGGGTACTGTCCTGCAGCCAGAGCACTGTGAACGCCATTCCCGGGCGGGTGTAAGTTTCAGTCCGGTCATACCACTTAAGTTCCTGCATACGCTTTTCAAGCGGTTCAGCAACCTGATCCTGCATTTCCTGCGCCGTTGCTCCCGGCCATGCGGTGATGATTGTCATCTGTTTCACGGTAAACGGCGGATCTTCTGCCCGGCCCAGCTCAAAAAAAGACAGGATGCCCGCAACCGTGATAAGGATGATCAGGAATAAGGTAATCGAACGCTCTCGAACAGCGAGCGCAGAGAGATTGAAACGGGCATTACTCATGCGGCTGGCCTCCGGCAATGCTGCCATCACCCTGCAGCGCAACGCGGACAGTTTCGCCCTCATGCAGAAGGTGAGCACCTAGCGCAACCACTTTATCGCCGTCACCGATCCCGCTGGTGACTTTTGCCATATCGTCACTCATGCCCTCAGTCTGGACAGCCCGCCAGGATACCCGGGCGGGCTGTCCAGTAATAACCCATACTCCCGGACCTTTGCCCTGGTCGAAGAGCGCAGCCAGGGGTACCTCCATTACCTTGCGGGAAGCTTTTCCGTCAGCGATGCGCAGTGTGACGGTAGCTCCCAGTGGCGCACTGGCCATATCGCCCTCAAGCACATAACGCGCTTCAAAGGTACGTGTCAATGGATCGGCTGCATCAGAAAGCACGCGGAGTCGTGCATTCACGGACTGATCTTTATCGCCATACAGCGTCGCTTCAGCCTGGCTTTCCGGTGCTGGCCTGAGTGTTTCAGGCAGCTGGACAAGGGCCTCACGCTGCCCTGCCCTGGCTAATCTGATCACCGGCTGCCCTGCACTGACTACCTGGCCTGGCTCAGCGAGCGTATCCATTACTACACCATCGGCGTCAGCCAAAAGCACGGCATAGCTTCTGGCATTTTGTGCAACATTTGCCTGCGCCTGTGCAGCGCTGAGATCGGCTTTTGCAGTATCTGCAGCGGCCTTTATCTGATCATAGGCTGATGCTGAAACGGCGCCTGCTGCAACAAGGCCGCGGTAACGGGCTTCATCCTGAGAAGCTTGCTTGGCGCGCGCGCGCGCGGCCATAACTGCCTGCTGCTGCGCCTGTGCCTGAAGGCTGAGATCAACAGGATCAAGTCGCATCAGCGGCTGTCCACGTTTAACTGTCTGGCCCGCATCAACGAGGCGTTCAAGAATTTTACCCTGCACCCTGAAGCCAAGGTCGCTCTGTGTGCGGGCGACAACGACGCCGGTAAATGAACGGTAAACAGCGTTTGCCGTCCCCACGCTAAAAACCCTTACGAGGGGAGGCTGAGTACGTGGATCATCGGTGGCAGAATTGTCACCGCAGGCCACCAGGGCCAACGGTAACAGGCATACAGCCAGGGCGGCAGGTTTGATCCTGAACATGGGTTACCTGAATAAAGTAAAAGGAAAGTAACCGCATTCTTATGCTAGTGACTAAAAATGTCAATAGTCACAAATTCAGGGAGCTAGGCTTCGTAAGATGAGTGAGGAAAGAAGGGCAGCAGCGGATGCAGCCGTATCAAGGTTGTACTGCAACTGAACGGGGCTGATGTAAGGTCTCATAACGAGAAAAATAGCCTGTGTTGCTTCGTCAAGGGGCGTTTTTCGCTCAAACTCTCCTGAGCTTCGTCCTTCAATAATAATATTTTCAATGAGTTGTTGAATACGTTTTTCATGTGCCTCTGCTGATGGCCACTTATCCCGAGCAGCAACGGCTGCTATGTCATAGAGCTTGCGGTCGTGAAAGAAAAGATCACTTCCGGACTCCGTTAGCGCTTTCAGCAACCGTCTCATCTTCTCAGATGCCGTCGGCGAATCGGCAATCGCGGAGTTGACAATCTCCATGATCATATCCAGACGGTTAGAGCAGATTTGCTCTCCAATCGCCTGTTTAGAATCGAAAAATTTATAGATGTATGCCTTCGAAAATCCTATGGCTTTTGCCAAATCGGATACGGTGGTTTTTTCATAACCGAAATGCCCGAAGTGTTCTGTCGCAGCTGCAACCACCTGGTCACGGATAGTATGTTCTGAAGGACCCCTGGAGGGGTGAGCAGTTGTATGTTTATTCATTTTTCCAGCTTAACGTAACAAACGTTGATTGACAACGAGTGACCTTTTGGTAATTTAGTCACAACGTAAATATATCTCAAGGAATATTCCTTGTTTCTCATACGCCCTTTTGCACTGATATTGAGCGCCAGTTTACTGGCTGGTTGCGCCGTCGGACCGGATTATCATCGCCCGGATGCACCGCTTGCGAAAAGTTACATGAATAAGTTTGCGCTCCTGAACCGAAGTGCATCCCGGCCCGCCAGTTTTGCCGTCTGGTGGGAGGGATTCAATGATCCTCTCCTGAGTAAGCTCGTTACTGACGCCCTGGCGCAGAATCTCGATCTCGCCCAAGCGACAGCCCGGATGACGCAGTCACGAGCCGGACTGGGCGCGGCCACAGCAGCACTGTTGCCATCAGGAAACGTCAGCAGTCAGGCGGCACGCGCGTATCAGTCAGCTGAAACACCACTGGGCCAGGTTCTCAGTTCAAGACCGGATTACAATCGTTACGGTAATAACTATGAAGCCGATCTCAACGCAGGCTGGGAGATTGACCTTTTTGGTGGTCTGCGTCGCGGTCGCGAGGCTGCTCTGGCTGACTATCAGGCCTCTGAAGCGGGAGTAATCGCCACCCGCCTTGCTGTAGCCGCTCAGACGGCTGATATATATATCACCCTGCGTGGATTACAGGCCAGACTGGAAATCGCTGAAAAACAGGTCCGGACGCAGCAGGAACTTCTGGAAAAGGTGAAACTGCTTCAGACTGAAGGGCTGGCTCCTGGGTATCAGGTTCGACAGGCTGAAGGGGCTCTGGCACAGGTTCAGGCAACCGTGCCGGTTCTCCAGACAGCACTCGATGCCGCAATGAATGCGCTGGACGTAATGCTTGGAACGCCTCCGGGATCTCACCGCGGGCAGTTAGCGTTGCCGGCAGCCATTCCGCAAGCTCCACAAATAACCTCTACAGGAACGCCTGCCGACCTGCTACGCCGCCGACCTGACATTATCGTATCAGAGCGTAATCTGGCGGCATCAAATGCGCGTATAGGGGTTGCCGTGAGCGAGTATTATCCAAAGTTTACCCTCAGTGCCTTACTCGGCAGCGCAACATCCGTGTCGAGCGGTAATCTTTTCTCGGGTGGGGCCAGCCAGGCTGCCGGCGTGCTGGGGCTGCGCTGGCGGCTTTTCGATTTCGGACGTATCAATGCGCAGATAGACCAGGCGAAAGGACGGGAGGCGGAAGCGCTTGCCGCTTATCGCCTGACGGTATTGCGTGCCAGCGAAGAGGTTGAAAATGCTTTCTCGTCTCTGATCAACAGTGAAATGCAAACCACCACACTATCCAGAGGGGTAACCGCACTGTCCGATGCCCGTCAGTCGTCTTTCATCGCATGGAAACAGGGTACCGCAAGCCTGATAGACGTTTTACATGATGAAGAAAGTCTTCTTCAGGTTTCAGACGCAAGAGCACAAGCTCAGACCGAAAGCGCGCGTGCAGCAGTAGCCGCTTTTCGGGCGCTTGGTGGAGGATGGCAGCCACCTGAGATGAACAATAACGCATCCTGATATTTTAAAGGATATTAATCCAGCTATGCCTGCATCAAAGGCAAACTTTCTTACTGATAAAAAGCGGTATGGGGCTGTGGCCCGGGTGATATATGCGCAGGATAGGATTTATAGGTCTCAATGCATTATCTGAAAGCATCATCATGGCAATTTTCCGCGCCATGCCTGAAATGCAGGTGTTCCTTTACCCCTCCGACTGCAGTCGCGTTCAGAAACTGGCAACTGCATATCCCTGCTGGACGCTTGATGACTGCCAGTCTCTTTCAGAGGAAACAGAAATAATCATCCTCAGCCCCTCTCACTGTAATTTAAATTCAATTTCGCAGAGTCTGCACCTGCGTTCTGTTCATACTGTTGTTTCGCTAATTCCGGATATATCGGTTCAGCAATTACGCCTTTTTTTCAGACATCCAGACTGCATCAGGATGTCGATGATTACTCATTCAGAAAATAACAAACCAATTGTTGCTCTCACTGAAAATAACCATTACTTCGAGCATTTTCTTTGGCAGACTGGATTCTTGCCTGTAGCAACAAGCGAAGATCAGTTTGATTTTATACTGCGATTAGCGGGTTAAATCTCAGTAAAGTTATGAAAAATCCAAATCATTTATTAAATAATTTGAGCAGTAAATAAACTGTTCTGAAAATTTTTGAGTACGTGAGTTAGCTGCTATTACACCACAATCATTTCTGGAGTTATCAATATGAAGAATACAAGCACAGAATGGGTACTGATTACTGGGGCCTCCGGTGGGTTCGGCGAAGAATTTGCCCGCCAGTTTGCTGCTCAGGGAAGAGCGGTCATTCTGGTAGCAAGAAGACTAGATAAACTGAAATCCCTGGCTCAGGAAATACGTGAGCGTTATAACACTGATGTAATTGTTGAGCAGGTTAATCTTGCTGATCTGGATTCAGTCAGGGAACTTCATCAGCGTTTAAAGGCACAGAATATCCAGGTCGAAACTCTGATAAACAACGCGGGTTACGGGCTTCAGGGGCGTTTTCTTGATCATTCTCTTAATGAGTCACTGGATATGATTAATCTCGACATTGCCAGTCTAACCGCGATTACCCGACTTTTTGCAGAAGATATGCGGAAGACCGGAAAAGGTCGAATTTTGATGGTTGCAAGCCTGCTGTCTTATCAGGGTGTTAAAAACTTTGCTGTGTACTCAGCAGCAAAATCTTACGTGCTGAGATTTTCGGATGCTCTGCACCGCGAAATGAAATCCGAGGGGATCACTGTTACAGCTCTGTGCCCGGGTATGTCTGACACAGGCTTTGCTGAAGCAGCTCAGCAAAAGCTTACCCCCATGCTGAAAAGTGCCATGATGAAGCCAGCACCTGTCGTTAAAGCGGGTATTCGTGCTCTTGAGACCGGAAAGATGAGCGTTGTTCCTGGCGCAGGTAACAAAGCAATTACCTTTTTAATCTGGGCAACACCACGCTGGATACATCAGACTATCATGGCTCGGGTAATGGGCGTATAAAACCTGAATTCAGGCTGTGCCCAAAATACCTCAGCGTAAGCGGATAACCTCTGGCCCGGCCCTTTAAAAATTTTATTACGTGGCTCCTTAAAAAGCCCCCCTGAGCTACTGCGCGATATTTATATTTTGAAAAAAACTTGGATTTCATAATAACATGATCAGCTCATTGCCTTATTTTCATAACAGCAATGAGCACCTTCAATTTTGATGAAAAGCTCTTATTAGAATGCATGCCAGGTTTATGATACCAGAACTAACGAAGCCTACGAAAGTCGGTAAAGCGTGGGCGTCATAAAACATCAGCACTTCGTAATTATTAGCAGTTTGTATAAGAAGATATTGCTGAAACACACAGTATTAATAACAGGGGGATTTAGCACTGCATTCATTCAGGACTTATGCATTCAAAAAATAAGCCGCCCCGGGCGGCTTATAATTATTTACGAGCTTGATCTGTGTCGTGACACTTTTCGCAAGCTGTCATTATTATCTCTGTCGCGAGGCCGGGTGCCATCGCCGCGTTTGGGAGCGACTCTGTCTGGACTGGGCGACTATCAGGCGATCTTCAATGGTCCCTTTTTTCAGACGTTTTCAGAGATGAATAACTTGGTATTCATCTGTTTTTAGCGAGCCTCTATCTTACTCTTCTGGATAGTGCTCCTCCTGCGCGCCATCTGCCAGGACATCGTTTCTAAGCTGTCAGTTGAAAAGAGCGCTGATAAATCAACCTCTTCACCAGTAATTATTATTTTTTTGCAGAAAATGTTTGATAGTTTTCAGGAGTAATAAGCTGATAAGGTACCCAGTTAAGCGTCTGTACCTTTTGCTTATCCAGCAGCGCCTTAGTCACCCTGACCGCACCCGTAGCCTGCCCCCTTGCATCCTGAAAAATGGTAAGCGCCATTTTGCCATTTTTGATAAATTGCTGCCCGTCAGGGGTTCCGTCAATGCCGGCTACAAGAATTTTGTCGTTTTTCGCCTGGCTTAGCGCCATGATTGCGCCGATCGCCATCTCATCGTTATTTGCCGCAATGGCGTCAATCGGACGCTGATTCAACAGCCAGCCTGAAACCACATCTACCGCTTCGTTACGCTGCCATTTTGCCGTCTGCTTCTCAATAACTTTCATATCTTTATATTTGCCGATAACCGCTTCTACTGCTCGGGTGCGCTCACGTGCCTCTTCATTTGAGAGGGCGCCCATAAGAATGGCCACGTTGCCTTTGTAGTTCATTTTTCTTGCCAGCGCTTCCATCTGCATCTCACCGCCCAGCGCCGAATCGGAGCCTACATATGCCATATCACCAGGCAACTTGACTTCAGGTTTGCGGTTCACAAAAATCAACGGGATACCGGCATTTTTTGCCGCGTTGATCATTGGCAAGACACCCTGAGTATCAACAGGATTGAGGATAATGGCATCGACCCCCTGATTGATAAAATCATCCACTTGCTGCACCTGCAGCGCCACATCGCCTTTAGCATCAACAAACTGCCCGTTGAGTTGATTCGATTTAAGCTCCTGCTGCATCTGGGTACGCAGGATCGAAACAAAGTTGAGATCGAAGTTTGCCAGTGCCACGCCAACCGTATAGGTTTTGGCGCTGACGCTAATACTGAGCAACAGCGAGATGAGACAAAGAAAAAGGTTTCTGATGTTCATAATGTATTCCTGTAGGGTTGCGATTATTTTTTTCAGAAATTTTTAACGTCGGGCAACAGGCAAATACCCGACAGTCAATGTTTACAACGTGAAGTGATCGCGGAACTGCTGAAGCGCAGCCGTGCTGTCACCGCTGGCCCAGCCTTCCATTGCGACAGTGCCGTTATAACCTATCTCCTGCAGCACGCGGGCAATAGCGCGGTAGTTGATTTCTCCCGTTCCTGGTTGCTGACGTCCTGGTACATCGGCAACCTGAATTTCCCCAATTGCTGGACCGCAGCGCCGCAGCAGTTCAATCAGATTGCCTTCACCAATTTGTGCGTGATAAAGATCGAGGTTCATTTTGAGGCCCGCACTGTTGACCGCCTCGACCAGCGCCAGCGTCTCAGAGGCGAGGGCAAAGGGTGTACCTGGATGATCAACCGGCAGGTTGAGATTTTCGAGAGTGAACACTTTTCCCGCGCGTTCGCCAATTTGTGCGATCTGGCGCAACGTATCAGCGGCCTTCAGCCACATCGCGCCAGTCACTGTGGTCACGGGTTTGACTGGCAGGCCGCGATCGTCAAGACCCGTACCATGCAGATTAAGAACCGGGCAGTTGAGCCGGGCCGCCACCCCCAGTGACGCTTCAGCGCTTTGCAGCAGCTGCTGGATTTCCGCATCGTCGATGAGATTGCCGCTCAGATAACCGGTTATGGAAGTAAAGCGCGCGCCGGTCTCCGCCAGTGCATCGAGATCCTTGTTGGCCCAGCTCCAGATTTCAACGCCAAAACCCAATTCGTGAATGCGTTTTACGCGCTCGATAAACGGCAGTTCAAGAAATACCATTTCAGCACATACGGAGAGTTGATAACCGGCCATCATTGCCCTCCCAGTTTGATGGGCTGGTTGCGCTTAACAGACTCAATGCTAGCCAATGCAATTTCCAGCGCATTACGTGCATCTTCGCCGGTCGCGCGTGGCGTCTCACCGCTGCGCACAGAGCGAGCAAATTCAGTCATTTCCGCCACATAAGCGTCGCGCAGTAAATCTGAATCGAGCCGCGAGGTCTCGATTGCTATACCACTTGTGGTATAGCGAACGCAGTGATTGGCATTGATATGGCCCGCCTGCAGCATGCCTTTGCTGCCAAAGACCTCGCCGCGAACGTCATAGCCATATACCGCCTGAAAATTCGCTTCGGCAGTCGCGATAGCACCATTATCGAAGCGAATCGTCACGACAGCGGTATCCAGCAGCCCCTTGTCTTTAAAATCGGGGCGTACCAGCGCATCGGCCAGCGCATAGACCTCAACCGGCTTCGCGCCATGATTGAAGTGCAGCAGCGTGTCAAAATCGTGAATGAGCGTTTCGAGGAAAATCGTCCATTGCGGAATTGGCGCTGGATCGTGCAGGACCGGATCACGCGTTACCGAGCGGCTGAGCTGGGTAATGCCGTTGTCACCGTTTTTCACGGCTGCAATCGCCGCTGCAAACCCGGAGTCGAAGCGACGATTGAAGCCTACCTGCAGCACTACGCCCGCCTGTTTTACGGCAGCAATGGCGCGATCCGCTTCCTCCAGCGTAACGGCCATCGGTTTCTCACAAAATACATGTTTACCGGCATTTGCGGCAGCAATCACCCATTCGGCATGGGTACGCGCCGGAGCAGCGATGGCAACAGCATCAATTTCAGCATCCTGGAGAAGCGTATGCAGATCGCTGTACGTTTTGCTGACGCCCAGCCGTGTGGCCAGCTTTTTCGCTGCGCCTGGAAACGGATCGGCGACCGCCGCCAGGGTAGCGCCGGGCACGCGATACGCCAGGTTTTCGGCATGGAAACTGCCCATACGGCCTGCGCCGATTAACCCTACACGCAATATTTTCTGGTTCATAGTAACTCCTTGTTATTTCGCTTTTGCCCACGCGGGCGAGGAAGGTTGGTGATTAGATCGCTGCGCCTCTGCGGCGAAACGACGAGATTTGGAGAGCATCAGCGGCTCAATATGCTCAAGAGAAACGCCCCGGGTTTCCGGTAAAAAGCGACGTACAAACCAGTACGCCACCAGACACCCCATCGCGCACAGCATCAGCGGGAAGGCGCCGTGAAAATGCTCCATCAGCATCTGACTGCGATTCATCATCGGAAAGCTCTGGGTCACGATAAAATTCGCGACGTACATAGAGGCAAACGCAAAGCCCATCGCCACGGCGCGAATGCGGTTTGGAAAGATTTCAGAGATCAGCAGCCAGGCACCAAGGCTCCATGACAGGCCAAAAATCAGGACGAAAGCCACCAGCCCCACCACCGGCAGGATCCCACCCGCCTCGGTGATAAATGCCCAGGCGGTAAACATCAGACAGAGCGCGCATCCCAGCGCCCCCCAGCGCAGCAGCGGCGTTCGCCCTGTGCGGTCGATGGTGCTCAGGCAAACAGCCACGCCGACCAGCAGTGCCAGGCCAAGGAAGATGCTCTGGAACAGCGATGCCTGCGTACTGCCGGCGATGTTTTGCAGCAGTGATGGCGCGTAATAGAGAAGAATGTTGATACCAGAAATCTGCTGCAAAATAGCGATGGCGCAACCAATCAGCAGAATATAGCGGGCACGCGCATCGCGCAGGATGCCGCGCTGGCTGCAGGAAACGTTGTCCTGCTGGTTTGCCGTCAGGATCTCCTGCAGCAGCCGTTCAGCATGCTGCGCATTTGAAAGGCGGGTCAGCACTTCGCGAGCACGTTCTGTTTTTCCGTTTAACGCCAGCCAGCGCGGTGACTCTGGCATAAACGGAACCAGCAGGAGGAACAGCGCGCAGGGCACCACGCCAGAGGCCAACATCCAGCGCCAGCCCTCGTTGACTATCCACTGATGCGACATACCGCGCGCGATCAGGTAGTTAACGATATAGACCGCTACCTGTCCGCCGACCATCAGCATCTGCTGCAGGCCCAGCATGCGACCGCGCCAGTCTTTTGGGGAGATTTCGGCGATATATAACGGCGTGATTGCCGAAGCCATTCCTACTGCCAGGCCGCCCACCAGGCGCCAGATAACAAAATCTGTCAGTGAACTGGCCAGCGCAGCACCAATCGCTGAGAGCGCAAAGAGTATGGCAGTCACGATCAGCGTGGATTTACGGCCAATACGATCGGAAATAAAGCCAACGCACCATGCGCCAGCGATACAACCGAGAATAACATTAGATACCGCCCAGCCACTTTCCCAAGGCGTCAACGCCAGATGTTCTGTCAGCGGTTCAATCACGCCCGATATTACCGACGCGTCATACCCCAGAATTACGCCGCTAAGCGAAGCGATGGCACAGATAAACAGAATCAATAATAAATTATGTTTGCGCATAAAGACTTATTTCCCTTATCTCACATTCAGATCACCTGTCTGCCTGGTACTGTGCAAATGCAATGCCAACAGAGATTTGGGTAATAATGTGAGCGTCCGCACGGCGCTAGCTCACAAACCGGCAACAAAATTTACATGTCAACTTTACATGTCAATAAAATGGACATTTCGTTCAGCGTGAGCCATCGATGAAACAGCAACGGTTACTGAGAGATGAGAGCGATGCGATTTTTAGCCTGCCGGACAGGGCGGAGGCCGACAGCTGGGATGCGCTGTTATGGCTGAGCTGGCAGTGCTTTGTGCAAGGTGAAGAGCCGGCAACACTGCGGCACAGCATTCTGCAGTCATGGCAGCGTTCGCAGCAGCGGTCAATCGATCCACACAGCTTTGTCTATACTGCCCCGCCCGCGGATGAGCTGGCCGCCATCCTTGAACACAACGCCGAACTGATTCTGGTGGCGCGCAGCATCATGGAAAATTTGCTGGCTTATAATCCGGACGGCCATATCAACCTGACCGACGCACAAGGCATCACGCTGCATTTTTGCGGCGCGGACCTGACGCCGGTTGGCAGCATTCTGCGCGAAGAAGTACTGGGTACCAACTGCACCGCGCGTTGTCTGATTGAGCAACGGCTCGTGTATGTGCTGAGCGGCGAAAACTGGAAAATCGACCTGCGCAAACGTCGTCGTCAGTGCGCCGCAGCACCAGTACGCGACGCCAGCGGCCAGTTAATGGGCGTGCTGACCCTGACGGCCACGCCGGATAACTTTAACGCGCACACCCTTGGCACAGTACAGGCGGCGGCGGAAGCGGTCGGGCAGCAGCTCATGCTGAGGCGCTTGCTGGCGGAACAGCAGTCAATCCTGGAAACCCTGAATGAAGGAGTGATTGTCTGTGATAAACAGGGTCGCATCAAAACGCTTAACCGCTATGCGCGCCAGATTTTCAACGGGATTGACCGGCAGGACAGGCCGATTGACGAACTGCTTCGGCCGCAGGGGAGATCGCTGCTGACCATGCCGTTCTGTAATGACCGCGAGCTGCAGTTTATGCCGGAAGGCCTGCCCCCTCTCTCTTGCCTGATTTCTCTGATGCCCGCGCCAGATGGCGGCCGCGTCCTCTCTCTGCGTGAAAATCAGCGTATCCGCGCAATTACGCGCAAGGTCATGGGCGTAAGCGCCAGTTACACTTTCGAAATGATTCGCGGCGGTGCGCCGCGCATGCAGCAGGCGATTCAGAAAGCACGCGCCAGCAGCCGCACTGACAGCACGGTGCTGCTGAGCGGCGAAAGTGGGACTGGCAAGGAGCTGTTTGCCCAGGCGATTCACAATGCCAGCCCGCGCCAGCAGGAAGCCTTTATTGCCCTGAACTGTGGTGCCTTGCCGCGCGATCTGGTGCAAAGCGAACTCTTTGGCTATGCAGACGGCGCCTTTACCGGTTCACGCCGAGGCGGCTCCGCAGGTAAATTTGAACTGGCTGACGGCGGGACTCTTTTTCTGGATGAAATTGGCGAGATGCCGCTCGAAGCTCAAACCAGCCTGCTGCGCGTACTACAGGAGGGCGAAGTGCTGCGCATTGGCGCAGCACATCCGGTAAAAGTTAATGTACGCATTATCGCGGCCACGCATCGCCACCTGCTGGATGCCGTAGAGAAAGGCGATTTTCGTCGCGATCTTTACTACCGTTTGAACGTCATCTCCCTGGAAATCCCCCCGCTGCGTGACCGTCGAGAAGACATTCCGGAGCTGGTCAATACCTTTGTTCAGGCGCTTTGTACGCGTCTGAAGCGCATTCCGCCTGCAGTCGTGCCTGATGCGATGGCGTGTCTGCAGGCCTGGGAATGGCCAGGCAACGTACGCGAGCTGGAGAATGTGATCGAGCGCGTCGTCAACCTTTGTGAAGGGTTGCAAATCAACCGTGCCGATCTCCCCGAGTCGGTGCAGGCGTCGCAAACGACGGATGGGCATAAGGATGAGAATCTATCTCCTTCTCTGCAAGATATGGAACGCGCCTGTATTATGCGGGTGATTGATAAACACAATGGAAATCTGCGTCAGTCTGCCCTGCAGCTTGGGATATCCCGCACGGCGCTTTACAACAAGCTCAAAGCCTGGAACATCGACTTGCGTACGTTTAGAAAAACTGCTCGTTGAACCGTTTATTGATGAGGATAAAGACGCCTGTAGCAAAAGTTGAGAAAACCATACGCCCTCTGACAACAAGACCTTTTTACCTCTGACTCTGCTTATAATCAGCGGCCCCCTACCCTAAGAGTGAAGAGAATGATGCACCACTACCCACAGCGAGGATAGATCATGGGAAACCAAGGATAGGGCAAATGCTGTCCAGACTGACCTGGTGACCAGGTATCGATCCAGACACGCTTTCTGGGGAGCCTGGAAGCTATGTCAGCCCCCATGATTAAGCCCAGATGCTTAATGATGTTCTGCCGGTAGCGAAGCAAACATCGACAAACGCGTCTGTCCGCTTTGTGCCAGAAGCGGACGCTCACGTCCGTTCTTGAAATATTGGCCCGATAATTCAGCGTTACATTTTCCGGTTAATACGCAACGCATCTGCAACGAGTGAAAAGGCCGGAGAGGGTTGTTTACGGCTGGGATAATAAAGATAGTAGCCGGGAAAAGGACGGCACCATTCTTCAAGGACCCGGATTAGTTTTCCTTCCCGCAGATGTGTGCCGAACTCCTCTTCAGGTAAAAAGGCAATGCCCAGTCCGGCAAGAGCGGCGTCAACGACGTGTTCCGATGTGTTAAACGTCAGTTGGCCTTCAACCCGAACGTGAAATTTGCCATTTTCCTGCTCAAACTCCCAGGCGTAAATTTTCCCGGATTGAACCATGCGTTCATTAATACAGCAGTGTTGCATCAGATCGCGTGGCGTCTGAGGGGCGGCGTACCGGGCGAAATACTCAGGGGAAGCTACAGCGGCCATGCGCAGCTTCGGGCCAATGGGTAAGGCTATCATATCCTTGTCGATAGTGTCTCCGAGCCTCACACCGGCATCAAAACGATCCGCAACGATATCCCGGAAGCCGTGGTTGGCATCAAACTCAATATGGATATCCGGATATTCACGTAACAGTGGTGTCAGCTTTGGCAACAGCGTGGTCTTCAGAACATTGGGGCCACATGTGATGCGGACGGTCCCCGCGGGTTTATCACGCAATGCCGTTAGCATGTCCAGCTCGGCTTCAATCTCATCAATACGATGGCCTACAGACTGCAGCAGGCGCTCCCCGGCAGCCGTCACTGACACGCTGCGCGTGGTCCTTGTCAGCAGGCGGATTTGCATCCGTTCTTCCAGTCCTGATATCGCCTGGCTCAGTGCGGGTTGGGTCACCCCAAGCTGCGCGGCAGCGCGTGTAAAACTCCCTTCCCGTGCCACGGTAATGAAAGAGAGTAAGTCGTTGAGATTGCGTCTGGCCATGTTCGTTTCCGATCTATTTATAAATTTTACTTATAAGGTCATTAAGCATTCATTAGCTAGTTAACCCACTGCCTATTGGTAACAATAATGCGATGAAAAAGTCAACACTAACCCTTATGCAAAACGCCTGCCGCAGAACGTCACTGTTGCTACTTCTTGCCGGCCTGCTTTACATCACACAGTCCGCGATGGCGGGTGACAACGCGCGGGGAATGACACAGGAGACGCTTATGAAAATTGAGATCATTGTGGAGGGAGAAACTGCCACCGGCACCCTCTTTGATACGCCAGCAGGCCGGGACTTTGCGTCTCTGCTTCCCCTCAGCTTGACGCTGGAAGACTATGCCGATATCGAGCGCATAAGCAACTTGCCGCGCAGGCTTTCTGCGGCACAGGCACCAGACGGCATGACGCCGGAAGCAGGAGATATCACTTACTACGCGCCCTGGGGCAACCTGGCGATTTTTGTCCGGGGCAGGGATTACGCCCGTTCACTGATCCCGTTAGGGAAAGTTGATTCCGGACTGCCGGTCCTGCAGCGCCACGGACCTCTTGCGGTGCAGATCAGGGTCGCCAACTGACCCACAGCATCTTCCGCACCGCGATTATTCCTCTCTTATCACCGTCCCGTATGCCGTTTCAGCTCTTCCTGCAGCGCTGAAGGCTTCGCGGTGAAGACTTCATGTTGTCTACAAAATAGAAATCCCTGAATGAGTAATAAGACAGACGAGAACAGAAAAAAAACTACCGGAAGCGGGAAACAGCCCGCGCACTGGAGTGGTGTCTTTGCCATGACGCTGTGCGTCTTCGCCCTGATCGCCTCCGAATTTATGCCGGTCAGCCTCCTGACATCTATGGCGCAGACCCTGCGTGTCACCGAAGGTATGGCCGGACAGGGCATCGCTATTTCCGGGACATTTGCAGTGGTAACCAGCCTGTTTATTTCCGTGCTGGCAGGCACGCTTAACCGGAAAACGCTGCTGCTCGGCCTGACCTGCATTATGGCAATTTCCGGTGCTGTTATTGCGCTGGCACCCAATTACCTAACCTATATGGCGGGTAGGGCCCTGATTGGCATTGTGGTCGGCGGGTTCTGGTCGATGTCGGCCGCGACGGCAATGCGTCTGGTCCCGGCGCATCGTGTTCCGCTGGCACTGGCTATTTTCAACAGCGGCAATGCTCTGGCTACCGTCGTGGCTGCCCCTCTGGGCAGTTGGCTCGGATCGGTGGTTGGCTGGCGGGGGGCCTTCTTCTGCCTGGTGCCGGTCGCCATCATCGCGTTTGTCTGGCAATTACTCAGTCTGCCTTCCATGCCGATCACACGTCAGGCCGCGGCTTCCCGCAACGTATTCATGCTGTTTCGTCGCCGGGTGGTCACGCTGGGCATGCTGGGTGTGGGGATCTTCTTTATGGGGCAATTCACGCTCTTTACCTACATCAGGCCTTTCCTTGAGACGGTGACGCGGGTGGATGCTGCAACGGTGACCCAGGTCCTGCTGGTTATTGGTGTCGCGGGTTTCATCGGCACTACCCTGATTGGCCGGGTACTGAAACGCGGGTTCTACCCGACCCTGATTGCCATCCCGGTGTTGATGGCCATCACTTCGCTGTCACTGATTGCCTTCGGCAGTCATGTAGCCATCGTGACGGCGCTACTCGGGCTGTGGGGGCTGATTTCCACTGCCGCACCGGTGGGATGGTGGGCATGGGTTCCGCGTACCTTCCCGCAGAATGCCGAAGCGGGCGGCGGACTGATGGTGGCTATGGTGCAGCTGTCCATTGCCCTCGGTTCGACAGTGGGCGGCCTGCTTTTCGATCATTACGGCTACCAGAGCACTTTCCTGGCCAGCGCCGCGATGCTGATTATCGCAACCGTACTGATCTTTCTGACCTCGCGGGCAGACACTTCTGCCGCAGACCATTCATAAACCCAGGAGTAATGCCATGACAGTTAAAGCTTACGGTGCCCATGCGGGAACACTGCCGCTGGAGTCGATGGATATCACCCGTCGCGCCCCCGGTGCTCATGATGTGCAGATTGATATCGCGTATTGCGGTGTCTGCCACTCGGATATCCACCAAGTACGCGCTGAATGGGCCGGAACGCTCTATCCCTGCGTTCCTGGACATGAAATTGTCGGTCATGTAGTGGCCGTTGGCGATCACGTCTCCGGTTTTCGTGCCGGGGATTTGGTGGGGGTCGGCTGCATTGTTGACAGCTGCAGGCACTGCGGTGACTGTGACGACGGGCTGGAGAACTACTGCGACCATATGACGGGGACATACAATTTCCCAACGCCGGATGCACCGGGCCACACGCTGGGCGGATATTCGCAGCAGATTGTGGTGCATGAACGGTACGTCCTGCGCGTTACTCACCCGGAAGCGCAGCTGGCCGCCGTGGCACCGCTGCTGTGCGCGGGGATCACAACTTACTCCCCGCTGCGTCACTGGCAGGCGGGTCCCGGCAAAAAGGTCGGGGTGGTCGGTATCGGCGGGCTGGGGCATATGGGGATCAAGCTGGCGCATGCCATGGGCGCGCATGTGGTGGCCTTTACCACGTCTGAGTCAAAACGAGACGCCGCCAGAGCGCTTGGTGCAGATGAAGTTGTGGTCTCCCGCCATGCCAGCGAAATGGAAGTCCATGCTAAGAGCTTCGATTTCATCCTAAACACCGTTGCTGCGCCGCATAACCTCGATGTTTTCACCGCTCTGCTGAAACGCGACGGCACGATGACCCTGGTGGGTGCGCCAGCCACGCCGCATGACGCGCCAGAAGTGTTCAGCCTCATCATGAAGCGCAGGTCGATTGCCGGGTCGATGATTGGGGGCATTCCTGAAACGCAGGAGATGCTCGATTTCTGCGCCCAACACGGCATTGTCGCCGACATTGAGCTTATTCGAGCCGATCAGATTAACGATGCCTATGAGCGCATGCTCAGGGGCGATGTGCATTACCGGTTTGTCGTTGATAACGCCACCCTGGCTTAATAATAAGGAGACCATCATGAAAAAATTTACGTTAGCGCTGGGGCTGTTGATCAGTGCATTTGCTTCCTTTGCGGCGGACATGTCCCGTGGGGCCGATAATTTCTATAAAAGCGATAAGGTGACGCAGCAAAAAGTCACCTTTAAAAACCAGTATCAGATGGCCGTGGTCGGCAACCTGTTTATTCCGAAAACGATGGGCCAGAAAACCCGACACCCGGCGATCGTCGTTGGTCATCCGATGGGAGCCGTTAAGGAACAGAGTTCAAATCTTTATGCGCAGAAGCTGGCGGAGCAGGGTTTTGTCACGCTGGCTATCGATCTCTCTTTCTGGGGAGAAAGCGAGGGCAAACCGGGGCACCTGATTTCACCGGAAATCTACACAGATGATTTCAGCGCTGCGGTTGATTATCTGAGTACGCAGCCGTTTGTCGATCCGGATAACATCGGTGTGCTGGGTATCTGCGGCAGCGGAAGTTTTGTTATCAGTGCCGCCAAGATTGACCCGCGTATGAAAGCCATTGCCACGGTCAGCATGTATGACATGGGGGGTGCGTTCCGTAATGGTCTTAATCATTCCCAGACGGTAGAGCAACGTAAGGTCTTTATCCAGTCAGCCATTGAGCAACGGTTAGCCGAGTTTAAAGGTGGCGAGACGGCTTATATCCCTGGCACCGTAAACAAACTGGATGACTCCACACCGGATATTCAGCGTGAGTTCTTTGATTTTTACCGCACAGAACGCGGCGGTTACACCCCGCAGGGTCAGAAAGAAGAACTAACGACGAAACCGATGCTGAGCAGTATTGGCAAGTTTATGAACTTCTATCCGTTCAACGATATTGAAACCGTCTCTCCGCGCCCGATGCTGTTTATTACTGGCGATCAGGCACACTCAAAAGAGTTCAGCGAGGACGCTTTCAAACGCGCCGGTCAGCCTAAAGAACTGTACATCGTACCGGGCGCAGGGCATGTCGATCTGTATGACCGTACCGACCTAATCCCTTTTGACAAGCTGACAGACTTTTTCCGTAAAAATCTGAAATAACGTGTCCAGTTAAGGATCATCTCACATGAACTACAAACATCTTGGTCGTACCGGATTGCGGGTGAGCCGCATCGGTCTTGGCACCATGAATTTTGGTGAGCTGACGGATGAGCCGAGCAGCTTCAGGATCATGGATGAAGCCGTGGATGCAGGTATCAACTTTTTTGATACCGCTGACGTCTATGGCGGGCCGCAGTCACCGGATATGGCAAAGGGTTACGGAACATCCGAAGAAATCATCGGTAACTGGTTAGCGCGCAGTGGTCAGCGTGACCGGATAGTGCTGGCTACGAAAGTTTACCAGCCGATGGACACGGGTCCGAACGATAAATACCTGTCTGCCTACCATATCTGCCGGGCCTGTGAGGCCAGCCTGAAAAGGCTGAAAACGGACCATATCGATCTCTATCAGATGCACCATATCGACCGGAGCACACCCTGGGAGGAGATCTGGCAGGCCATGGAACAGCTGATCCGTGAGGGTAAAATCAGCTAAGTGGGCAGCAGTAACTTTGCCGGCTGGGATATTGCCACTGCACAGTGTAAGGCTGACGCGCGCAACCTGCTGGGGCTGGCATCGGAACAGAGCCTGTACAATCTGACCCAGCGTACGGTTGAACTGGAGGTCATTCCGGCGCTGCGTCATTACGGCATTGGCCTGATTGCGTGGAGCCCGGTCGGGATGGGGATGCTGGGTGGCGTGCTGAAGAAAATTACCGGCGGCCGCCGGGCAACACCGCAGATGCAGGCACAAATCAACCGCCTGCGGCCGCAACTGGAGGCCTGGGAAACACTGTGTGATGAGCTGGAGGAAACGCCATCAGACGTCGCGCTGGCATAGCTGCTTCAGAACCCTGTGGTTAGCGCCGTGCTCAGTGGTCCGCGTACCGTTGAACAGCTCCGTCAGAATCTGAGTGCCCTGACGCTGTCTCTTTCAGACGATACGTTCAAAAGGCTGGATACCATCTGGCCGGGACCGGGCGGTGAGGCACCTGAAGCTTACGCGTGGTAAACGGTTATCAGTGTTAACAATTGCCGGCCTTCGGGTCGGTGATTACATTATTTAGGCGAAATTTATTTATTAACTGAAGATGTTGTACTTTTCCTTAATTCTAAGATGTCCGCTTCTCGCTGAAAGGAGACACTATTTTTCAGCTTCCTTTTGATATACAGGGTCGTCGCTCCCTGTAATACTCGCGCAACGCTTCTGACTGCTGACGCCCGACCTCTGCCGCGTTCACCGGCAGATTCAGGCGTTCTTTGTACATAACACCGGCTGCGGCTAAATCCACGTTGATCCGATCGCGCTCTTCCCGGGGCCGGGCGGCAAGGTTATGTGACATGATAATCCCTCCGGACAAAATTATACCGCCTATGCTGAATAGCAGGAGGGGCTTATGTGTGGACGATTTGCGCAGTACAGCAGCAGAGATGACTACTTTGACGCTCTGGGTATCGGCCCTGAAGAACTGACCCGGGATGCTGAGCCCATTGGCCGGTACAACGTGGCGCCGGTAACTAAGGTTCTGTTGCTCAGTGAGCGCGACGGCGATCTGAAGTTTGACCCCGTTTACTGGGGCTATGGTCGGGAGTGGTGGGATAAGCCTCTGCTCATCAACGCCCGCAACGAAACAGCTGCGACAGGGCGTATGTTTAAGCCTTTGTGGGAGCACGGCCGTGCTATTGTGCCGGCATCAGGCTGGTTTGAGTGGAAAAAAGACGGCGACCAAAAACAGCCCTATTTTATTTATCAAAGGGACAAAGAACCGTTGTTCTTTTTGGCCATCGGGAAGCCGCCTTTTGAACGGGAACACGGGCAGGAGGGTTTTGTCATCGTCACCGCTGCCAGCAATCAGGGCATGGTGGACATACACGATCGCCGCCCTCTTGTCCTCAGGGCGGAAGCGGTCCGGGAATGGCTGAGTCAGGACACTTCACCGGCGCGCGCTGCTGAAATTGCGCATAACAGCGCGCTGCCTGAAAGCGACTTTACCTGGCATCCGGTAGCGACAAAAGTCGGCAACGTTCACAATCAGGGGCCTGACATTATCCGGTGCATTAACGGCAGCTGACTGGCGCCGGTACGGGCTACAGTTTATTTACCCCTGGTGAATAAGGAGAAGATAATCCCGTACCGGCACCGGTTAATTTAGCACAGCGGCGCCCTGTCGCCATCGCCCGGTGCGGCAGCGTCTGATTCGGCCCGCGTCCAGATGGCATGACGGGTCAGCCAGAATCCGGATGAATGAAACACTATCCCCAGTTGCTCAGCCAGCGTCTGCGTCACCGGCAGTCGCCCCGCCAGAAAAGCCCGGGCGATATCGCTGTCCAGCCCGCTGCGGTCACACAGCTGCGTCACGGAGATATCATGCTCAGTCAGCAGATAAGCGAGAAAGCGTGCGGGAGATGTATGGCCGTCCATAGATGACCCCGGGAGGTTATTAAGAGATTTCGTCCAGATTAATGCGCTCCGTCCGGTCTGCACAACGGGTCCGGAAAAAATACCTGCCGTTAACTGCCTGCCCGCAACGCTCGCCGCAGTCACGGCTGAGGCGTACCGCAGCAGCGCGAGGAACGAACAGCCGTGGCGAGGAAGCGTCACGTCACCGATGCCCGCAAAGACTGCTTACGCTCCGGTGCCGGGATCAGGAAAGAAAGATAAAGGAGCCCGACCGCGGAAAGCCAGGCTGCTGATGTACAGCCCGGAAACGCTTCCGTACGTTGCCCGGGCCCGGTATCAGCATAGATGCCCAGAGAGTGTGCGGCAGAAAATATTTTTTCCCCGCTCTCAGCCACATAAATCCGTTTCCGGACGTAACTGCCGGACTGCCTCTTACCAGATAAATGCCACTCAATAACACTGTGCATATAAACAGTATTATCAGAGGGGAATTTTATGCACCAATTACATACAGCCCTCACCTTTACTACCGCAACGGCCACCCGGAGTTTCCAGTGAAACCGGCAGCGTACAGCTCCGGCCTGATGCTGCTCTGGCCACCCATCTTTACGCCGCGCGTACGGGTCCCGCTCTTTGCGGATCCATGTGCCGCCGGATTTTCCTCTCCGGCTCAGGATTATGTCTAGTCCGAGCTCGACCTGAACGAACTCTGCATCCGCCGGCGTGCCTCAACCTTCTTTGTGCGCGCCAGCGGCAGCAGCATGGAAGGACTGGGGTTGTATGACGGCGACGTCATGGTGGTTGACAGGGCCGAGGAGGCATCGCACGGCGATGTCGTCATTGCGGAGGTTAACGGGGAATTCACGGTCAAACGCCTGCAGCTGCATCCCCGGCTCGCCCTGCTGCCCATGAATCCGGCTTACTCCACCATTTACCCTGAGGAGCTGCAGCTGCTCGGCGTGGTGACCTGGTTCTTCAACAGCACCCGCGCGCGCCGGAGGTAAGCATGCCCATGTTCGGACTGGCCGACGTTAACTCGTTTTACGCCAGCTGCGAGGCGCTGTTTCGCCCGGACCTGCGCGGTAAGCCGGTGGTGGTGCTCAGCAACAACGACGGCTGCGTGATTGCCCGCTCAGCGGGCGCGAAGCTCCTGAGCATAAAAATGGGTGCCCCGTGGTTTCAGATTAAAAATGAAGGATATTCTGATAAAATACATGTGTTTAGCTCGAATTACGCCTTATAGTAAGTTAAGTGGAATGCAACATTAGCTGAGTAGACTTTGAACAGCAAAACTGCTGGCAGAGGTGAATGCAATGCTGATCCCGCCAAATGAAAACGTCATATTACTGGCAGAGCGCTGGCTGAAACTGGTATCCGATTTAGGCAGGTCACAGGCCACACTTTCCGCCTACCGCATTGCCCTCCACCATTATTTTGCATTCTGCAGCCAGCGCCGGATCGAACCTGAAAAGGCCCGGTTTGAAGACCTGGCCGCGTACATCAGCCCGCAGCTTCCCGGCATGCCTTTCCCTTCAGCCAGCGCCACGCTCCAGCTTCGCCTGTCTGCAATCCGCCTCTGGTATGACTTTCTCATGTACCTGGACCTCTGCACGGTCAATCCGCTGCCCCGCTCCGGCACGCCTGGCATGCTGAGTACCGGCCGGGGACTGGTTCCCCGCGTCGTGAAACTGCCGCGCATTCCTGACGATGCGCAGTGGCAGTCTTTTCTCTTTCATGCCGCCGCTTCCCCGCTGCGTGACCGCCTGATGCTGGCATTAACCTATTACGGCGCGCTGCGGCGGTCTGAAATTACTTCGCTCAGTGTTGATGACTTCGACTTTGCGCACCGCCTTATCCGCATCCGGGCAGAAACCACCAAGAGCCGGCGTGAGCGTATTGTCTGTTACAGCCCGGCAGTCGTGCACGTGCTGGCGGCCCATCTTATGCAGATGAAGCAGACCGGAATCGTCAGAGGAGCCCTGTTCCGTTCCGCGTCCGATCGGAATATGGGCGCGCCGCTTTCATTCTGGAGCTGGAGCAAAACGGTCCGGAAATGGGCGCTGGGTTCCGGGTTGCCGGACATCTCAACCCATACCTTCCGCCACCTGCGGCTGACGCATCTGGCACGTGCGGGCTGGAAGCTGCACGAGCTCGCGACCTATGCAGGACAACGCGATCCGGCGACCACCCAGATTTATATCCACCTGTCGGGCCGCGATCTTGCCGCCAAGATGGCCGGAGCGATTGAAACGGCAGATATCAGGATGGCAAACCTTATTTTCAGCCCGGAGAAATAACATGACCCCGCACACACAGACTGAAAGCCGCTGGCGTCCCCTCGACATGACGGAATACCGGCTTGAGACGTCACTGAACTCCGCTGAACGTACGGCGCTGGCCAGCCCTCACGGCCGGTCCGGGATGCTGAAGATGGAGCCTCTGCCTGACCTTATCAGGCCGCTGACGGATATTGCCGCCGGAAGTGGTTGCAGCGGCAAAATCGCCCGGCTGGTGATAGCCGGGTTGCTACGTGAAATGCATGCATCCGGCACGCCATGCTGGTGCTGGTGCTGGTGCTGGTGCTGGTCGCAGGAATGCTGGCTGACGCTCTGCCGTAAAGTCCGGGAGAGCCGTCCGTTAATGGCCGCCTTTGCATGGCATCTGGCAGGCTTTCATGACCCGCTCAGCCTGCCCGATATCCGCAAACTCTGCATGTCAACAAAACCAGCCCGGCCACAGAGCGCCGGGCTGTAAAGGTACAACCGGAAACGCCTCTCCACGTCTGCCGGCCCTGATCTGAGCATAGTGGCGTCGCTCAGCATCAGCCAGGCTGACCTTCATAAAAATTTCCCGGCGGGTCAGTCAGATGGCTTCGCTTCGGCGCAAACCCGGTTCGCTCCCTCTTGCCAGAAAATTCCGCCTCAACAATACTGTATGCATAAACAGTAAAATAACAGGAGGAATTTTATGCGCGATTTTCTCAGTGCTTCCGCAGTCTCGCTGCAGCATGTCCGGGGCAGCAGATCATGAACCCGGTCAGCTGTACCGCCGGTCTGACGCTGCTCTGGCCCCCCATTTTACGCCCCGTGTCCGGGTCCCGCCTTATGCCGATCCGTGCGCCGCCGGCTTCCCCCTCCCCTGCGCAGGATTACGTCGAGAAAGAACTCGATCTGAACGAACTGTGCATCCGCCGGCGCGCCTCTACCTTCTTCGTGCGCGCCAGCGGCAACAGCAAGCGGGACCTGGGCCTCTGCGACGGCGACGTAATGGTGGTTGACCGGGCCGAGGAAGCCGCTCACGGCGACATCGTGATTGCCGAGGTCAACGGCGAGTTCACGGTCAAGCGCCTGCAGCTGCAGCCCAGGCTCGGGCTCGGGCTGCTGCCCATGAATCCGGCCTACCCGGTGATATACCCGGAGGAGCTGCAACTGCTCGGCGTCGTGACCTGGTTCTTTAACAACACCCGTGCACGCCGGAGGTGACCATGTCCATGTTTGGTCTGGCCAACGTCAACTCCTTTTACGCCAGCAGTGAGGCGCTGTTCCGCCCTGACCTGCGCGGCAGGCCGGTGGTCGTGCTGAGTAACAATGATCTGAGTGGTGAAGAACGTTAGTTAGTTTTGTCCTGTTCAATTCAATCGGTCTAAAGGTTTGACAGGTCCGCTATGAGCGAAAAGCGGAAGTTACTTATGGCCATTAATGGCCAATCAGCAAGGCACCCGCGTCCTCAATGATTATCACACCGCGTTTAAACGTGCGAGACCCACTCGCGTAATGATAATGCAACTCAGCAGCACCCCAAAAGCAAGCATGATGAAGGGGAACATGCCAGAGAGTTTGCTGAATACAAATCCCATCACAAGTGGACTCAGGGCCGCGCCAGTGGCCCCGAGGTTTTGTACAGAAAAATAGTTGCCTCTGGATGACGGTGGGGCCAGTGCATCCGTCATGATAAACAGTGCAGGGACATAGATGACCTCGCCAAACGCGAAAAAGAACATCCCCACGCACCAGACAATCAGATGATCGCCGGCATATAAAAACAACGTCAGGCCAAGAATAAAACAGACTGTGCCGGTGAAGATAAAAAGGTGAAAGTTTTTTTTGCTGAGCAACCTTACCGTAAAATGCTGAAAGACCATGACTGTGGCAGCGTTAACAAACATCATCAGCGCAATGATATGAGAAACGGTCTCCTGTGGGTACATTTTAATCATGAATTGCGACAGGTAAGCGATCGGATTGCCATACACAAACGCGCCCAGAAAAGACGCAATAGTCAACCAGATTAAAGGCAGGCCATTTTTCTGGTCTGAAGGCGGAATCCCGGCCTCCTGATAATGGTCAGGGGGGCGGAACGTTAGGCTGGATAATGTGCGGGCATTCAGGACCATAATTACCAAAGGAATAATGGAAATCAGGGCAGCTAAATAAAATATTGCCTGCATGCTTGTCTGTTGCGCCAGTGCACCGAGCAGTGGCCCGATGGCCCAGCCCACATTCACCGCGAGGTAGTTAGCTGAAAAATAGCGTCTTTTATCCTTCTCAAATGTCTGATTAGCAAAAAAAACTTTTAACAAAATTTCATAGCACGAATAAAACAGATTCAGTGCAATCAGAAATATTGCGAAAGAAACTATTTTCCTGGATTCAGGAGTCAAGATTAACGAACCCAAAAACCCCAGAGCTAAAAAAAGCAAAACAAAATAGCCATTTTTCAGGGTAGCCAGTTTGCCTGAATACAGGCTGAGTATAATGCCGGCGACTGAACTGACAGAAAGGACCATCCCCGATACGGTTATATCCTTTTCAAAAACAGCAGCGATATACACCACAATATATGGAAGAACGCACCCCCGGGCCAATGTTAATAAAAAAGAGGTAAAGATAAAGAAAACTGCCACCCTATTTGGCTGGCGTATCTCGCTCAGTGCCATCATCGATATCCCCGTTTATAGGCTTTGTTGTGTAAGGCTGTCCGTCATCAAAACCATAAAGAAGTCCGGTGCTTTGATACAAAGAAAGAATCACTCTGAAGAAGGTGCTTCCTGCCTGGTCATCTGGATCGGACGGAGAATTAGGTATGTATTCGGGTTCATCTTGTCTGTCCATGGCAGGTTCTCGCATTGATAAATCTGTACACCGATCGGGCCAGCTTTTGTTCATCAACTGGCTCAGATCATGAAGATTAACTCATGTTTTTTAACTTACGAATGAAGCAATTACAAGCAGGAATCTGTCGGTTTGTGGGTCATTTCAAATGAGGGTTATGACATTTAATTTCATTAATATCAGTCAATTATGTGCATGGCACGTTTTGCAAACACAATGGATTGCTGCAGGAAGAGTTATATACCCATGATATAAATGGATAAATTTTCTGTCATATAAAAAACGTATTATTAACACAGGTAATGAGTTTTGAAAACATATTGACAGCCACCAATTAACAAAGTTACTTAAAAGCAGGTTTCCGCGAACACGGTTTCCTCTTCTGTACTCAAAAGATCTGTTTGTGATCTGTGCCGCTGGAGATCTTGCTGTTGTGTCTGACGGCCGGAAAAGCTCTGTTGAGTTGTCGAACACCTGTAATACGTAATCCGTCTCATTATCCATTACCGAAATCCCTATTGGGCATGTCGTTTAGGAGAAGAAATATGCATAACGTTACCAGCCAGTCATCAACCTCATCGAGAGTCATCAACGCCGCCATCGTTAGCCAGAATGAACTCAGCCGCATCGCGGACAATGCCGACGCCATTCGTGCTAAAGCGATGGAACTGACAGATTCATGGGAAGGCGTCATGTTTGCTTTACCCCCGGGCGATTTAGAAAAAATGGCACTGGCACTGGGATTTACCCCGGATGTGGCTGGGAAAATCCACCAGGAAATCCGCTCGCTCGCCTATGCCAAAACCCAGTCCCTGACCGGACCGGCAGCAATTGCCACTTACCATGCGGCCGACGTCAGCTTACTGGCACTCAGGGGCGTAACGGATTTCGACAACGCCCTGTCTCATGTCAGTGATAGCAACCTGCAGCAGCTGCTGAATGATAACCAGGAGACCTTCCAGCGTATTCGTGATGCGCTGCCTGAGCATGCTGCGCGCATGAACTTCAAACCTGAAACGGCGTCGGCGGTACTGGCTTCGCTGGGTGCGAAGGTGTCGCCTGAACTCCTCTATGAGCTCTGTCCGAAATACGGCACTACCACTGTGGTTGATCTTGAAGGTCGCAAAGGCGTTACCACGGAATTTATTCGCTGCGTCACGCTGACCCTGGGCAGTACGGTTTCCTGATAAGACAGATTGTGAGCTGGTCGCCTTGACCGGCTCACCGTGTAATCCCGGTCAGGAGAACAACGATGTTAAGTACGGCACTCCCTCAGACACCCTTACATACCCGCGAATACAGGCAGAACGGCTATATGCTGGTCGATTCCCTGCTTAATTCGCAAGAAATCGTACAAATCAAAGCTGTGATCAACGAACTTGTGCAGGAGGCAGAACGCACCGGGCAATATGACAGTTTACTGGAATTTGAAAAGGAGCCAGTTGATGGCAGGCGCATTCCGCGCCGTATCTTCAATCCTTTTGAGCAGCATGAAGCCTTCCGAAACCTGGCCACCTCAGACAAAATCCTGAATTACGTCTGCAGTTTGCTTGGCCCGGATATCGCACTTCAGCACAGCAAACTCAACATGAAGCCCAGAAAAGTGGGGGCCGTGGTGGAATGGCATCAGGACTATACCTACTTCCCGCACTCCAACGATAGTCTGGTAGGCGTTTTGATATACCTTGATGACGCATGCGAGGAGAACGGATGCCTGCAGGTCCTGAGTGGCCAGCATCACCGGACGTTCAATCACGCGTTGCCGGATGGCAGCTTTGCAGGCATGATCACCGAAACGATCAATGAGGCCCAGCATGGCCCCGTCATCAGTCTGCCAGCCTGTGCGGGCAGCGCTATTTTTCTGCATCCGTTTACGCCTCACCGCTCCTCGACCAATACCTCTGACTCCCCCAGAAGCACGTTGATTTTTGAATACCGGGCAGCGGATGCCTTTCCGCTATATACCGGTAGCCAACTGGTCGGGATGGAACGCTTAACGCACCACCTCCGCGGCGAAAAAAAACGGACCGCCAGATTTGGCGGGCCTGAGCCAGAAATTTATACCCCTAAAGACATTCCTAAATCCCTCTATGAGCTTCAGGATGCCTCGCGCAGCGAGATGAAGACAAAATAAATTGCGTACAGGTGGAACAGATATGGTGCATTCAACGTGGGACAGTCTGGCGACAGATTATGAAACGCAGGGATTTGCAGTACTGCGAAACGTGTTTTCCCCTGCGGCGGTCCTGGGCCCCGTAATGGCGGGCTACAACCGGCATTGTGATGAGCTGGCGAGACAATGGCTGGAAGATGGCGTGATTTCCGATTACGATGCTAAGGATACTCCGGAAAACAAGATGTTATCGCTCATGCAGCAGACCGATGGCAACTGTTTCCAGCATCTTGATATTACCCTGCCCGTTGAAGACAAAATTGTTCACGATTCTCCCCTCTATCTTGATGTCAGCATTTTTAATCTACTACGAAATGCAAAACTGCTGGATGCCATTGAAAAAATCATCGGTCCTGAAATTTACTCCGTCCCCGTGCAGCACATGCGCATCAAACCACCGCAAAAGAACATTTCGGATGAGACGCAGAGCCATACGCTGACATTGACCGGAAAAACTTTCTGGCATCAGGACCTGGCCGTGGTCACCCCGGATGCAGATAACACCAACATGCTTGGCGTCTGGCTGGCTGTCAATGAAGCCACAGTTGAAAACGGCTGCCTGATTGTTGTTCCCGGCAGCCACAAGCGGGGTCTTGTACATCACTGCGATAAGCCGCATCTGCAGGGTATTCCTGATGCGCTCGTCGGGGAAGAGTTCCTCGCGCTGCCGGTCAGTCCGGGGGATGTCATTTTCCTGCATCCTTTGACCATGCACGCATCCCTCGCGAATGCCAGTACCGGCGGACGCTGGAGTTTTGACCTGCGCTATTGTCCGGCGGGAGAGCCCACCGGAAGAGAATGGTTCCCAGGATTTCTTGCACGAAGCACTGCGATGCCGGATGCGGTAATGCAGGATCATCACCAGTGGGTCAGGGAGTGGCTTAATGCCCGCTCGCAACTGGCAGGCCAGCCGCACCCTAAATTTGACCGCTGGGACAAAAACGACCGCAGCCCGCTGTGCGCCTAGGAGGCCAACATGCTGGACATTTCGTTACTCAAAAATGGTACCTTTTCCGTGAAAGCGGGGGCGCCACGGCTCGCCCTTGTGCATCATGGTTTCAGAACCACCCAGATGGGGGCAGCCGACAAGCGGCAGGATAAATTTGCAGCCCGGTACGCATCGCTGGGGTTGCTCAACCTTGCCCGATCCGCACAGGTGGATTTTGAACGGGGGCGAATTCCCTTTGAACCCGACATTAAATATTTCGATGAAGATAATTACGCGGATGACGCTGCTCTCGCCGCAGCCATTTCCGCCTGGCTCAAACCGGCCGCGGCACGATTTGTTCTGGTCAGCCTTTATTCCCTGGCGTTCGAAAGAACCCGCGCGATGATTGGCCTGATGGATGCGAGTGAACACTGTATCATGGTAGGGGGGGCACATCCGACGGTTGCACCTGAAATCGACTTTGCGCACCTCGTCGTGCGTGGAGAAGGTGGCGGAGCTCTCAGGCATATACTTAGTCATTTTCTGGAACCCGGATTTGGAGCAGGAGAAGAGGCTCGCGGAATCTGTTTCAAAGCTGACGGCAAAATCACCATGGGCGACACCGTTTTTGACAAATCCATCGCCGATATTCCGTCTCCTGCCTTTGCTTATGAACTGATACAGGATGATACCAGTCTGGCGGGGGAATCACGTGAGCGCTGGTGGAAAGCCGTGGGCATTTCGCAGCAGATTTACATTTGCACTCAAAGCTGCCGGGCGCGTTGTACCTTCTGCTCCACTTATCTGATCCACGGTAAGCTCGTTTCGCGGCCGGTGGATCTGATTGAGGGAGACATCAGGCACCTGATTAGTTATGGAAACGACTCGATTCAGTTTCATGATGACGATCTCCTGCAACATGAGCAACTGGATGAATTGCTGGAGATGCTTGCTGGCTATGACATGGTGTGGACCTGCAATGCCCGTTCGGAAGTCATGAATGCCGATCTTGCTGCGCGTATGTACCGTGCTGGGTGCCGAAAAGTCTTTCTGGGTCTGGAGTCGCTGGATCAGCGAAGCCTGGACTATTACAACAAAGCCACCACGGTGGAAATGAACATCAACGCCGTTAACGTGCTTGATGCCGCAGGCATTGGCGTTGTATGCGGCTACATAATTGGAGCGCCACATGATACGGTGACCAGCATCCTGGAAGATTTAGACCGCGTGCTACAGTTACCCATTTTCTTCCTGGCCACCGCCATCCTTACCCCTGACATTGGCACAACAGAATATAAAAGGGCCCTGAGGCGCATCCCACTCCTTCAGGAATTGGGCGACGGCGGCACAAAGTTGAACATCCGGCCCCGTCCCGATCTTTTTGGTACCTCGGCACCTTATGGCCTGCCAACGGTATCTGATGCCGTAACCAAGGATCAGCTCAATGAACTGTATGCGCTGGTAAACTGTGAGTTTATCCTCCGCCCTGCGCTCATTGAGCGGGTCAACCACTACGTCTATCCATCCCGGCGGGAAGAAGCCTTATCCTGGTGCGCACTGCAGCGCAATAGGATAAGGGAGCTTGCGAGTACGGCAACCCTGCCAGAGGTGCGAACGCGTGCTCAGAAACTGTCGGCCTATGTTGAAGCTCAGGGGCTCTTTGCGGAATATGACATGAAGGACTCGGCATGAATAACGAGCCATCATTACCCTACCAGGCCTACTTTCCAGAGGAAATCCAGGCAATGTTGCGTGGGGGGATTGATCCCCACTCAAGCCTGGTCGAACGTTTCCTGAGGGATCCGTCCGTGCGCTGCACAATAGAGGATAAGCAATCCTTCGTTGAACAACATTATCTGATTACCAAAGCGCTAATCAGCCCGCACAGTACGCAGGATATCATCGCCTTTGCCACCGAGATTTTATCCCTTCCCGATACCCGGGCGGGGTATATCATTGAAGCCGGGTGTTATAAAGGATCCAGCACGGCGAAATTCAGCATTGCGGCGGGACTGGCGGGGCGGCAGCTTGTGGTGTTTGATTCCTTCCAGGGATTGCCTGCACACAATGAAGAGCACGGCATGAGCATTGAGGGGCGTGAAGTCATTTTTCAGGAAGGCGATTTCAGCGGCTCACTTGAGGAAGTCAGACACAACGTGGCCACCTACGGAAATATCGGCGCCTGCACCTTTGTACCGGGGTGGTTTGAAGAGACGATGAGCAACTGCCCCTCGCCGGTTGCCGCTGCGTATCTCGATGTGGACCTTCTGCTCTCAACGCGACAGTGTCTGGCGGCTATCTATCCCAGACTGGTACCCGGTGGCAGTATTTACTCACAGGATGGGCACCTGCCTTTGATACTTGGGCTGCTTGAGGACAGAGGCTTCTGGGAAACAGAACTGGCGTCTGCGTGCCCCTGCTTTGAGGGAATACGAAAAGGGAAGCTGGTGAAAATCACCAAGCCTCCCTGCGGTACCTGATCCGACCTAGCGGATAATGTATCGGTGACGTTTCCCCACCCACAATAGAGTACCTTTAGCTGGCACGAGGGTTAAATGTTCATCCGTTTGCTTTTCCTGGTTAATCCTGACCGCTCCGGAATGGATGAGGCGTCTGAGCTCAGAACGACTGACATCGTGGATGGCCCTGCTGCAGAGGTCGAGCAAGCTGATGTCCGGCGTATCGCTGATGTTAAGGGGCTCATGGTCCTCCTCTGCGGGACGATGCTGCTGGAAGACACGCTGGAAATAGGCTTTAGCTCGTTCTGCCGCGTCCGCGTCGTGATATTCACTGACCAGCGTGTGTGCCAGAGTCATTTTCAGCGTCATGGGGTGGAGACCGCTGTCGCGCTCGGCCAGCAGGTGACGGACCGCCTCATCAGGGAGATTTGCCGCAAGACGCAAATAATCCGGCACCAGCGTGTCGGGTAGCGACATCACTTTGCCAAACATGTCTTCGGGGCTATCCATGAGCGCAATATAATTATTTTTTGATTTGCTCATTTTATCCTGCCCATCGAGACCCGGCAGAAGCGGTAAGGTGATGACAGCCTGGCCCGGCATGCCGAAGGTTTCCTGCAGCGACCGGCCAACCAAATTATTAAACAGTTGATCGGTTCCTCCAAGTTCGATATCAGACTGGATCATGACAGAATCATATCCCTGTAAAACCGGGTAGAGGAGTTCATGCAGATGCACCGGTGAAGACGACTGGAATCGTTGTTTAAAATCGTCACGTTGCATCATCTGCGCTAAAGTCACGCGGGAAACGAGTTTAATGATGTCCGCAAACCGCATCGCATTAAACCATTCAGAATTCCGTCGGACTTCGATCCGCGCTATATCCAGTATTTTACCCAACTGATCAATATAGGTCTGGCTGTTTCTGACGATCTCGTCCTCGCTGAGCGGAGGGCGCAGTTTATTCCGTCCGGTAGGGTCGCCGATGGACGCAGTAAAATCACCGATGATGATTACAATGCGATGTCCTGCATCCTGAAACTGCCTGAGTTTACGCAGCACCACGGCATGCCCCAGATGCAGGTCGGGTGCGGTGGGGTCAAACCCCAATTTGATTACTAGGCGGCGATTTTCTTTCAGCGCTGTGCGTAATTTCGTTTGTAAACCATTATCTGGCTCCATGATCGCCACGTTTTTACACAGCATTTCAGTTACAGCGTTAATATCCATGTCGGCACCGTCAAATGTTCAGGAATTGTTCACCATATTTATGTGCATACCACCCTGTCAAGAAATCTACAGTTTTTATGAACATATCGTCATGGCATCTCTGATTTTTTTGTGATAGGTACGTGCTTTGGCACCTTGGCAGGATAAAGTAGACTACAGGGTTAGGTGTATTAACTAAAGCAAAAACCAGAAAAATGCCAGTGATTAAAAATGATTATAAATCATCAACTTATACCAAGCTAACTGTTAGGAACATTAAGATACATCGACGGCTGTGTCATCGCGCGCAGCGCCGCTCCCAAAAAACTCGGCATAAAGATGTCCGCACCGTGGTTTCAGATAAAAAATGAGGGATATATTGATAAAATTCATGTACTTATCTCAAACTACGCCCTGTAGTAAGTTAAGTGGAATGCAACATTAGCTGAGTAAACTTCGAGCAGCAAAACTGCTGACAGAGGTGAACGCCATGCTGACTCCACCTGATGAACGTGTCCTGTGGCTGGCCGAGCGCTGGCTGAAACTGTTATCCGATCTCGGCCGGGCGAAGGATACGCTCGCGGCCTACCGCAGTGCCCTCCGCCACTATTTTGCGTTCTGCACCCAGCGCCAGCTCCAACCCGAAAAGGCCCGGTTTGAAGATCTGGCCGCCTACATCAGCCCTCGGTTCCCCGGCATGCCTTTTCCAGCGGCCAGCGCCACGCTCCAGCTTCGCCTGTCGGCGATCCGCCTCTGGTATGACTTTCTCATGTACCTGGAGCTCTGCGCGGTTAATCCGCTTCCCCGCTCCGGCGCGGCTGGCACATTCAGTGCCAGCCGGAGACTTGTTCCCCGCGTCGTAAAGCTGCCACGCATTCCTGACGATGCACAGTGGCAGTTTTTTCTCTGTCATGCTGCGGCTTCCCCGCTCCGTGACCACCTGATGCTGGCATTAACCTATTACGGCGCGCTGCGGCGGTCTGAAATCACTGCGCTGAGTATCGAAGACTTTGATTTTGCGTACCGTCTCATCCGCATCCGGGCAGAAACCACCAAGAGCCGGCGTGAGCGTATTGTCTGTTACAGCCCGGCAGTCGTGCCCGTGCTGACGACACACCTTATGCAGATGAAGCGGACAGGAATTGCCCGGGGTGCCCTGTTCCGTTCCGCGTCCGATCGCAATCAGGACGCGCCGCTTTCGTTCTGGACCTGAGCAAAACGGTCCGGAAATGGGCGCTGGAGTCCGGGATGCCGGACATCTCAACCCATACCCTCCGGCACCTGCGGCTGACGCATCTGGCTCGCGCGGGCTGGAAGCTGCACGAGCTTGCCACCTATGCGGGACACCGCGATCTGAGCACAACACAGATTTATATCCACCTGTCGGGCCGGGACCTTGCCGCCAGGATGGCCGGAGCGATTGAAACGGCAGATATCAGGATGGCGAACCTTATTTTCAGCCCGGAGAAATAACATGAGCCCGCGCAAACCAACTGAAAGCCGCTGGCGTCCCTCCGACATCACTGAATACCGGCTTGAGACGTCGCTGACGCCTGCTGAGTGCGCGGCGCTCGAAAGCGTTCACAGCCGCTCCGGTATGCTGCGGATGAAGCCTGCGCCTGATCTAATCAGGCCGCTGAAGGATATTGCTGACGGAAGCGGTTGCAGTAGCAAAATCGCCGGGCTGGTGATAGCCGGATTGCTGCCAGCGTTACTGCGGCCAGCCTTGCTGGTGCTGGCCGCAGTAACGCTGGCAGACGCTCTGCCGGGAAATCAGAGAAGGACGGCCTTTGATCGCCGCCTATGCCTGGTATCTGGGAGGTCTGCATGATCCTCTCAGCCTGCCCGATATCCGCAAACCCGTCCTCTATGCCTCTGCCATCTTCGGCCAGGCTATTTATCATCAGGAGCTACAGCGGCTGACGGATACGCTGACGTCGCTGGGTTATGCGCCGGGCAGTCAGAAAAATCATGTCTCAGGCATACTGGCCACCCTGATGATCGTAAACAGGGATCCGCGGCTGGAGACATTTACGCCGGAACTGCTGTGGCAGGTCCAGTCCGGGATGGAAGCAGGGACTTCTCGGTATGTCGGCCGCGTTTCACACGCACTCGCCCGCTGGGCATTATCAGCGCCCCGATGCGGATGCGAAACTACACAAAATGGTACGAGAAGCCGGTTGATGGCATCGATCCGGCCTGGGTGCACTGGTGCCGGCGCTGGCGGGAAACGTCTGTGCTCAGACCGCGCACCCGTGAAAACCAGTACAGCTTTATTCTGCGCTGCGGCCTCTGGCTGACAAAGGAACATCCGCAGGTGCGGGAACCGGCAGACTGGACCATAGAAACCTGCGCCAGCTTTATCGCTGCGGTAGGCCGGATGAACGTGGATGAGCTTCAGCTGGGCACGGAAAGGGGCCCCCGCAAATCGGTGCGCTCTGGCGAGCCCATGATGCCGCATTCCAGGGCGCATTTTATCTATTCACTGCGCTGGTTTATGGTTGATTACGAAAACTGGGGCTGGGGGCGCCTGCGCTTCAGCCCTGCCCGCCATCTTTCCACGCCGGATACGCCCCTTTTCCGTCGCGGCGTCAATTCCCGGGTAATCGACGATCCGGTCTGGCTGAAGCTCATCTGGGCCAGCCTCAATCTGCGTCAGGAAGATCTCCTCACTGAAATACATTACCCGCTTGCCATGCTGCAGGCGATGGCTGTCATCTGGACCCATGCGGGGGTGAGAAAGAATGAGCTGCTCCGCCTCACCACCGGGTGCATCGCGCCGCAGGCGGACGATATCGTGAAGGAAGACGGCAGTATCATCCCTGCCGGAACCCTGTGCTACCTGCATATCCCCGCAGGGAAAACCTCAAAAGCCTTTGTGAAACCGGTGGCGGCCGTGGTGAAAAAATACGTCGACATCTGGCTGGATGAACGCCCGGCAGAACAGGCTATGCTCGCTGACGAGCGAACCGGTGAGAAAGTCAGGCTTCTGTTCCAGTACCGTGGTAAGCCTGCCGGCGGCACCATCCTCAACCGCACGGTGATTCCGATGCTGTGCGCACGAGCAGGGGTACCTTTAGAAGACAGCGGCGGAACGATCACCAGTCACAGGGGGCGGGCCTCAGCAGTGACCGCGCTGGCCAGCGTGCCGCAGGGCATGTCGCTGTATGAACTGATGCAGTGGACGGGGCACTCAACGCCTCAGTCCACCATGCATTATCTGCGTATTCGCCCAACTCAGCTGGCCGCCTCGTTCGTCAAAGCAGACCGTGTCGCTCACATGATAAGCGTGCTGATTGACCATGATCCGGAAGCCGCCAGCCTGACCGGACCTGCGACATACTATGATTTGGGCGATTCATACTGCACGAATCCCTTCTGGAGCAGTTGTCAGCACCGGATGGCCTGCATTGGCTGCGACTTTAATCTGCTAAAACAGAGTGCACGTGGACTGATACTGGAAAGCAAAGCCTCTGTCAGACGTTACCTTGAGGAGGTTCCGCTCACACCCGATGAGAGAGCCATCGTGGAACAGGACGCAGATAAAATTGAACAGGCACTTAAAAGATTGCCCCCTTAAAGCAGAACGGTAAAACGGGCCGCATTGTGCCAAAAGCAGACATTCAAGCAGCTATCAGCTGTGCCAATCTTTGCGTGATGAAACTGATGACAAATCATGTTTTATTTACGTAAGGTAAATGCAGGTTTCACCACCAGAGAAAGGGAGGGAGCGTGGGCAGATTTAAGGGTAAGCGGATACTAATTACTGGAGGCACGAGTGGCATGGGGCTGGCAGGCGCTCAGCGTAATGTTACGGAAGGTGGCCGTGTAGCCATAACCGGTCTTAATGAAGAAAGACTGGAGCGTGCACGCAGTCTGCTTCCTGCAGCTTCGCTTATTCTGAAAAGCGATGCTGCAAGCGAAGCTGATATATATGGGCTTGGTGAGGCTATTAACGACTGGGGTTCACTTGATGGATTATGGCTAAATGGCGGTTATGCTGAAGTAGGCTCCCCGGAATCTGTAACGGCAGATTATTTTAATCGTATGATGAACGTTAATGTGCGAGGCCCAATGCTACAGCTGGCAGCCTTGTCCGAATCGCTTAATTCAGGTGTGTCCGTTCTGGTTACTTCCTCCTCCTCTGTCTATGAAGGTGCGGCGATGACAAGTGAATCGCCACGGATAATCTAGACACTTTCGAGCCGTTGATAATACTGGTTTTCGTATTCAGTTGGTGGCATCTGATCGCTCGAGCCATGCCGACGCTTACTGTTACAAAACATTTCGATGTAATCAAAAATATCACTGCGGGCTTCTTCGCGTGTTCCGTAGATCTTTTTCTTAATCCGTTCGCGTTTCAGTAGCTGGAAAAAGCTTTCCGCAACCGCGTTGTCGTGACAGTTACCGCGACGACTCATGCTGCCTTCCAGACCGTGTGATTTCAGGA
>NZ_VOQX01000200.1:0-2601 GCF_016643525.1 Pantoea sp. Morm
AGACCCTAGCCGGCAGGCCCGAACCCCGGAGGGATTCGGCGGAGCTTACCGGCGCAGCCGGTTAGCGCAGTGGGGCTGACGACCCGGCAACGCCGGGGAGCCGGAGGGGGCCATCAGGCTGTTTATGTCGTTGACCTTCATGGACAGAAAAACGGAGAAGCAGCTGCAGCACAGCAGCAGAACAAAGAGCAGCAGGAAGCAGAGAGAGAAGACCGTGAGACAGCGTCCCGGAGAGAGAAAGCGCAGGCGAAGGGAGAGAGGCGGTGCGTCAGCACCGTCTTTTCCCGGCCCGCAGGGCCGCCCGGTTTTAAGCCGCGGCTCAAGCAGCTGCAGGGCCATAAACAGCCCCGCGCTCACTGCTCTTAACATTCGTCCAGCTCGGCCTGATAATGCATTTCCGCCATACTTACCAGCGACGCAAATGTTACGTTTTCGTCCGTTATGCCTTCCTGTTCACACAGGTGCATCAGGTTAGCTATCAGATCCTGCACAGCCGTGTAAGCTTCGTCCCCGCTTCCGTCAAGACCGGTACGCCGGGCATATATCCATAATGCCTCGGCCGCAACCGTTGCGCGGTCCGTATTTCCCCAGATAAGCGCCGGTCGCTCAGTTTCCGCAGCCGTTGCGGCAATTTCTTCGATAACGTCCATTCGCACCGGCTCACACGTCGCGGGTAATCCCGGGTTTACTGGCTGGTTATCCAGTGATAAGGTTTGCGCTGTAGACACATTGATCTCCTGTTCTGTGGTCAGTGTTTCTCTGATGCCCCGGCTTCGTCGTAGATACCAGGGGCGGAATCAGGCAGGGTTCACACCCTGCCTTTTTTCTGTCCGTTACTCTGGCTTATACGCTACGAGACGCATCACGCGAACGCCCGTCCCTGCAAACATGCCGTCCATTGGTTCAGACCAGCTGCAGTCCCAGCCCGGCAGCACGCCTTTTTTATCCGCCCCCGCTGGCAGTATGGCCCCCAGTCGCCCGCCCTCTTTTACCAGCGCAGCGGCTGCGTTCAGATGCGCTACGGCGCGCCCTTCGCTGTAAGGTGGATTCATTACCACGACGTCAAAACGCTGACGGGTTTCCTGCGCCCAGTGCAGAAAATCGCCCTCAATTACCGTGTGCCCTTTGGCCTCCAGTACGCGGCAGTGCAGCGGCGAGATTTCCACGCAGGTGGTATGCGTCTGCGGCATCAGGTCGGCAAGTCCGCCCATACCCGCGCTTGGCTCCAGGCAGGTTTCGCCCTCCTGAATGTTCACTTCGTCAAGCAGCTGCGCGGCAAGCGCCTGGGTTGTCGGGTAAAACTGGTGCGTTTTCTGATCCGGCAGCGCGCCGCTCAGCTGGATATCCTGAATCGCCGTGGTCGGGTCGTAGTCGAACTCAAACCATGTAAACGCGTTTCTGGCCATCTTCACGCCGCCGATGCTGATCAGCACGTTTTCAGCCTCCGCACGCACGGCCTTGTCGAAGTTCATCAGGTTCTTAAAGCGGCGGTTATTCGGATTTGTGGTAACCGGCTCGCGCGGCTCTTCCCAGCGATTACGCTGCTGCGGCTCAGTGCGCTCGATCTCCAGCTCGCTGAGTTCGCTCAGCACGCTGAACGGCAGCAGGTTCGACGTCAGGTTAAAACTCTTCGCCTTTGTGCGCGGCTTCTGACGATGCTCCGCCGGGATCGCTGCCGGATACAGAAACGCCAGAATGTCATTGAGCCGCCAGGCCATGTCAGGATGAATTTCAAGGTGTGCCGTGCCTTTCAGAAAGGCTTTCACGCGCAGCGCGCCCCCGTCGAGGGTCAGCCATTCCCCGGCACGCTTGCGGGCAATCTGCAGGATTTTGTCTGTGGTGCGGTAGCTGGTGGCATCGCGGCCCATGAATTTTGCGATAACCTGGCGCAGGTCATCAATGTAGCCGGTGCGTTCGTAGTTGTTGCCGCCCCACTCATCGTACACGCGCGCCATGATCATACGCTTGCCAAAGCCCTCCGGGCGGTTGGTGAGGTGTTCCCCGGACAGGTTGCGAAAAATCCCGTCTATGCGCTCAGCAAAAAATTTCTCTCGCGAAAACAGCAGCTCAGACAGCGTGGCGCGTACCGTTTTTTCCTCAAAATCCGGCGCGGCCATTTCGCGGATCTGCTCATTCCACTCGTTGCGACGGTCGTTGGGCATGTACTGGTAAACATCCGTCAGGTCTAACGCCTCCTGCCAGAATGCCGAATTCAGGGACGCGACTGCGCCCGGCACGCTGAACATTTCGCTCACGGTCCGCCCGTAGTAGCCCCGGCGGCTGCTCAGGTTTCCGCTAATAAAATGCGCCACCGCCGGGGCGTTTTCACCGCTGGTCACCATGCTGGCAATGGCTTCAATTTTCGCCCGGGTGTGCTGATAGCGTCCCAGCAGCGAATCAATCAGATCCGACTCTACTGGCGCAAAGAAGCTGTCGCCCAGCAGTTCCCCCGCTCCACCATGATCGCCCTGGCCGTTAAAAAGAGATGATTCTTTAGATTCTGAAGCCGTGGTGTTGACGTTCTGCTGTGACATGTTGTGTCTCCCGTGTGGTTTAAGTGATGTTTCTCTGAGTTCCTCGCCGTGAGGGCAGAACGGGCGA
>NZ_VOQX01000201.1:0-2583 GCF_016643525.1 Pantoea sp. Morm
TTGCCAGTCGCCAGCGGCATCACGGTACTGCCACTCCAGCGCCAGCGGCTGACGCACTATCACGCGCAGCGTGTCGGTACTGATGGTCAGACAACTGGCTTCTTCCTCCAGCGTAAAGCCGGGCAGGCTAAATCCGGCCAGGCTGTCGCGCGGACGCCCTTCCCACGGAACATCCTGTTCCGGCGCAATGCTCCAGGTGCGGTCCAGACTGTAGTTGCCGTGGCGCTTGATCACCACGCGGAACAGACCTTTTTCCAGCACGTACAGGCACAGATGGTGTTTGCCATCGACGTTAAGCACCACATGGTGACGATCAGAATGGGCTAAAGACCAGTTTTTTAAAGTTTTCATCGTTACCTACTTCATTGGGTCGCTGAACGACGCTCAGCAATAAACGCAATCAGGAAGACTGCACCGATCAGGTCAAAAAAGCCCATGGCGACAAACAGCGGGTTAAAGCCGATTTTGTCAGCCGTCACGCCAATCACCAGCGAAAACAGGAAGCTGGAGATCCAGGCAAATGAGCCGCGCATGCCATTCACCGTGGCCATCTGGCCCTTATCGAATTTTTCCACCACCAGCGCACTTAACATGCAGGAGATGATCTGATGACCAAAACCGCCAATTGAGATCAGGGCAATCGCGACATAGGGGTCTTTGGTCATCGCCACCAGTGCCAGCGACAGCATCAGAAAGGCGCCGGTGACCGAGCTGGCGACAACGGAATTTACCTGCCTGAAGCCAAACAGCCGGGTATAGATGCGCGTCAGGTAGCCGCTGGCTGCACTGCCGAGATCCGCCGCGAGGAACGGCAGCCAGGCGAACATGGCAATCTGTTTCAGGTCCATTCCCAGGTCTTTTGCCAGATAGAGCGGTACCCAGAAGCTCAGCACGCCCCATGCCGGTTCAGCCATAAAAGCGGGAATGGCGATACCGTAAAAACGCTTGTTTCTGGAGACGGTTTTCAGAGCTTTGAAGAAGGGCAGTTTGACCGCCGGTGGCTCATTATCCTGACGAATAAAGGCCAGCTCATCGCTGCTGAGATTCGGGTTACGTTCCGGATCGCGATACAACAGCCACCACAGCACCACCCAGCCCAGAGCCAGACAGCCGGTAAACAGGAATGCGCCCTGCCAGCCGAACGAGGCGTGGGCAAAGTAGATGATGGGAGGTGCCAGCATGGCGCCAATCGAGAAGCCGACGCCGGCCCAGCCGGCCGCGATCGGACGCTCTTTTTTCGGGAACCATTCACCAATCACTTTGGCGTTAGCCGGCGTGGCGGCCGCTTCAGCGCCGCCCATGACAAAGCGCAAAATGGCCAGGTGCAACCAGCTGGCGGCGCCGGCATGGAACAGACAGGCCAGCGCCCAGATGGTGGCGCAGATGAAGAAGCCGAGTTTGAGGCCAATGACGTCAATCAGCCAGCCGCAGATCGGTTGAAAGAAGGTATAAGCCAGCTGAAAAGCGCCGACTATCCATGAATATTGTTCTGTGGTGATGCCGAGACTGGTTTTCAGCTCGGGGGCCAGAATGCCTAACGAGTTACGGGTAATGTAGTTGACGGTGACGCCGGCCAGAAACAGCACCAGCACCCACCAGCGCAGATGACGGATGACGCGTTTCGTGCCGGTTGCGGCAATCCCTGGATTCAAACTGCGGTTCATCGGATTCTCCATTCATTATTAACAGCATGTGTGAGCAACGTCTGTGACTGCCTGGCCGGAGGTGGAGTCCATACCGGCCAGCGCATAACCCCTGGCCCTTGATTGCCGGGCGTGGCGTGATGCGTCCTGTTTTAACCATCCGCCGGGAGTGAACCACAGTTAGGCCAGGTGGTCGCCAGCCTGATGCGGTATTTGTGATCTGGTTAACCAAAATCATTTATCAGGTTGACTTCCGCCGATGAAAAGCTGAATTTGACGCTGCGCAGGCACTTTTTACGACTCAGAAAGCGCTTCGCTTGTAAAATTGGTCAACCAAAATGGAAGGGCTTTGAGAGTGATGCTCAGGCCCGCAGGAGAGAACGACATGAAGCAGACCTGGCGCTGGTATGGCCCTGACGATCCCGTTTCACTCGCCGATGCCCGACAGGCGGGCGCTACCGGCATTGTGACTGCCCTGCATCACATCCCTAACGGCGAGGTGTGGCCGGTGGAGGAGATTTTGCAGCGCAAAGCGATGATTGAGGCGGCCGGGCTGGTCTGGTCGGTGGTGGAGAGTGTTCCGATCCATGAGGAGATCAAAACTGGCAGCGGGCAGTGCCAGCAGTGGATCAGCAATTATCAGCAGTCGCTGCGCAATCTGGCGCAGTGCGGCATCCACACCGTGTGCTACAACTTCATGCCGATTCTGGACTGGACGCGCACCGACCTGGCGTTCGAGCTGCCGGATGGCGCGAAAGCGCTGCGCTTCGATCAGATTGAATTTGCGGTATTTGAGCTGCATATCCTGCAGCGTCAGGGAGCAGAAAATGATTTCAGCTCTGACGAGATAGCCCAGGCCGCTGCGCGCTTCGCCAGCATGAGCGAAGAGCACAAGCTGCGGCTGACGCGTAACATCATCGCCGGATTACCTGGCGCGGAA
>NZ_VOQX01000202.1:0-2578 GCF_016643525.1 Pantoea sp. Morm
GCCTGGTAATATTCGACATCCGCCTGGGCCTCATCCAGCGCTTTCTGGTAGCGCGGGCGATCCACGACAAACAGCGTATCACCCTGTTTCACCAGTTGGTTGTCGTGCACCGGCACCTCAGTGATAAGCCCGGTGACATCCGGCGAGATCGCTACGACATCAGCGGAGAATTTGGCGTCACGCGTCCAGGGCGATTCGGTGTAGAACACCCAGGCGCGGAAGATGATCACGATTGCGATGATAACCAGCAGGATTGTAATCGCGTAACGCGCGATTTTTCTTATGAGCGCTTTCACTTAAAAACCTCAGACGAATAGACGGGATACAAGGTAAAACACGCAGCAATACAACGCTGTGTTAAAAAGTGCCGGATGCCACACCAGGTCATAAATTCCGCTGGGCGTCAGCACGCGTTTCACCAGCCAGAACAGCGCCAGCGAAACCAGTAGTTCAATGAAGATGGGCGGAAAGCTCAGCCCGAATACGACAAATACCGGAAGCACACTCATTACGGTTCCTTAGTTCGACCTTGCCGGATTGCACCGATACCTGCCCTCATGCCGCGTGGCACGTCGGGTTGAGAATCAGGGGATGATTGGGAGACTGATGGCAACATTCAGGCCGCGTTGAGCTAATGATAGCGTATCATCGTGTAAACACAGCCGTGTTAAGGTGCGGTGAACAGACCCAGCGTGCGTATAGTAACGCGCATGACTATACGTTTTCTACATATTGTGAGCTAAATCACTTTTTAGCCAGAGTAAACAATGGAACGACTTAAAGGCATGTCCATTTTCGCCAAAGTGGTTGAATTAGGTTCTTTTACCGCCGCGGCACGTCAGCTTCATCTTAGCGTTTCGTCAATCAGCCAAATTGTCGCCAAACTGGAAGATGAGTTGCAGGTCAAATTGTTAAATCGCAGTACGCGCAGTATTGGTCTGACCGAAGCAGGTAAGATCTACTATCAGGGCTGTCGCCGCATGCTGGCCGAGGCATCACAGGTGCATGAACAGCTGTATGCCTTTAACAATACGCCGATTGGTATACTGCGTATCGGCTGCTCATCCACCATGGCGCAAAATGTGTTGTCCGCGATGACCAGCGATATGCTGCGCGAATATCCTGGCCTGAGCGTCAATCTGGTCACCGGCATTCCAGCACCGGATCTGATCGCCAACGGTTTAGATCTCGTGGTTCGCGTCGGCGCCTTGCAGGATTCTAATCTGTTCTCGCGCCGCCTGGGCGCGATGCCGATGGTGGTCTGTGCCGCAAAAAGTTATCTGGCACAGCACGGCACGCCAGACAAACCGGGTGAAATCGATAATTTTTCATGGCTGGAATATAGCGTTCGCCCGGACAACACCTTTGAACTGGTCGCGCCGGAAGGTTTGGTGACGCGATTGACGCCACAAGGGCGCTTCGTGACTAATGATTCACAAACGCTGATTCGCTGGCTGAAAGCGGGTTGCGGTATCGCCTATGTGCCGCTGATGTGGGTGATTGATGAGATTAACGCCGGTGAGATCGATATTCTGTTCCCGCAATATCACTCAGAACCGCGCCCGGTGTATGCGCTCTATACTGAAAAAGACAAGATGCCGCTGAAGGTGCAGGTGTGTATTGATTATCTGACTGAGTACTTTAAGCAGGTGGCGCAGCAGTATCAGCAGCATCGTAAGAGTTAACGGTCTGGGCGCCATACAGGGTGTCCCTACGATGCGCGAAACGACTATTTGTAAGGTGCGCCATAGGGAAACTCAGACTGTTCGATAATCAGCAGAGTCCGCCATGCGAACATCAACTTACGGTCATTCGTAGAGGCGGCCGTGGAATCATCAGACTCCACGGCCATTCGAAATGGTGCGTCATGGGGACATTAGACTTTACTGTCATTCGGAAGGTGCGCATTGATGCGCACCAGAAATGATTACGCGGTACCGCCGACAGTGATTTTATCCAGCTTCAGGGTTGGCTGGCCGACGCCGACCGGCACGCTCTGCCCCTCTTTACCACACACGCCAACGCCTTTATCCAGCGCCAGATCGTTACCCACCATTGAAATTTGCTGCATCGCTTCAATACCGGAACCGATCAGCGTGGCACCTTTCACCGGCGTGGTGACTTTGCCGTTTTCAATCAGATAGGCTTCTGAGGTTGAGAACACAAACTTGCCCGAGGTGATATCTACCTGACCGCCACCAAAGTTCGGTGCATAAATCCCGTACTCAACGCTGGAAATGATGTCCTGCGGCGTGGATTTGCCCGCCAGCATATAAGTGTTGGTCATACGCGGCATCGGCAAGTGCGCATAGGATTCACGGCGCCCGTTACCGGTTGGCGGTACGCCCATCAGACGCGCATTGAGCTTGTCCTGCATGTAGCCTTTGAGCACGCCGTTTTCGATCAGGACGTTATACTGGCCTGGCACGCCTTCGTCATCCACTGCCAGTGAGCCGCGCAGGCCTTCGATGGTGCCATCGTCAACCACGGTGCAGAGTTCAGAGGCCACCAGTTGCCCCATTTTTCCGCTGAAGACCGACGTTTCACGACGATTGAAATCGCCTTCCAGACCATGACC
>NZ_VOQX01000203.1:0-2547 GCF_016643525.1 Pantoea sp. Morm
CTGCCGTTGCTTCTCAGCCCTTTGCCGCGAGGAACTAACCGAAACATGAATTAACCACCTGACAGGAGAACCAGCATGCACACACAAAACGTCAACGTCGCCGCTTCAGAATCTTCCAAAACATGGGTTAAAAGCCAGGGCAAACCTGGTGACAACCTAGTATTCGTGCGCGTCGATACGGGCAAGATATTCAGCCAGGCGATTCCGCTTAAAGACGGGAGCATCGTAGCAATATTTAACTTTGAAACGCTGGAAGAACTGCAATTGCAGTACGACGACATGGCGCTGATGACCGAATCCGAGGCGGATGCCCTGTTTTGTACGCGTCTTTTCAGACCGTGGGAGGAAATTACCGAGGCGCGCTGGAACGATCAGCTGACCGTGCTGCCGCCGCTGGACTGGAAATCAACCCCCGCAGGCGAGACGTTCAAGTGTAGCGAAATGTATTCGGGCAAGGTGACGCACATTTTTGCGCACATTCGAGGCCGCTATTTTGAGTGCCGGGACTACGCCTCAAAGAGACATGCAGAACTGGTGCTGAGTGCCGTGCTGGCAATGGCGGGGAAAAACGCGCATTAAAAAAGCAGGCCTGAGCCTGCTCTCTTAACGGCCGGGCGTGCAGCAACACGGTTCGGCCAGCATCAAAACACGAAGGAGTTAACTTTATGTCTGATACACGTATCCTCGCACACGCGATCCCGGCTGTAAATCTCTCTGCGCTGGCGTCGCCCGCGCCGGAGCATGACACCCTGACGGCGGCACAGTTTATGGAGCTGTACGCCTATATCTGCGAGGCCGGAACGTTTGCCGGATTCAGCGCCGTGCCGTGGGAAGAACTGGGCATGTGTAGCATTATTCATGAGCCGACCGACGAGCCGGAAGGGCTGCGCATTTATCTGCGCGAAAGCTGGCCGGTAGCCGTGCTTGAGTTCGACATGGGTTACAGGGTTATCCCAGGCATGATCACTAACCGCTGGCAGCAGAGCTAAAGGCTGTCGCACGGTTAACTACTTTGAATGCTTTTTGTTCGCTGGCGTGGTGTGTGACAGGCCAGCGGGATATACTGACAGCAGGGCGCAGAAAGGCTGCGGCCCTGCCCGAAAGGGAGAACTGACGGATGTCGGCAACCGATATGAACGAGCTGAACAGTAACCGAATCAACGCGGAGATCGCCAAACTGATGGCGGAAACGCAGAAGCTGAACGCAGAGGCGGGCAAACTGAACCGCGAGACGTTCTGGTATCCCGTGGCGGTTTCAACTGGCATGATTGGCGCCGTGGCGACCATTACCGTGCTGTTAATGAAGGTGCTGGGCTATCAGTGAAGCTCTGGTAACGGACGACCTGACCGGACTAATGTGCGCTGTAGATATGCAGACTGAATGTTATTTACAGCCACTTAAGGAGACTGAAAATGGACTATACAACCTGGCTGACAGCGCTGTTTACCGTGGCGGATCTATGGGTGTTAATGACCGCGCGCAGCATTCATTTTGGGAAGAGTGATAGTTTTGGCAATAAAACCCGACTGGGCAAGTGGCTGAAACGTAATATGCGCCTGGATTATGTTGCGGCGGGTTGCTGGATAATGTTTGTCCCAGGCTTTTTTAGGGTGTTTTTCACCGCAATAATGTTTGCAAATCCGGACTGGTATTCAGTTTCTGACGCGACGAAAGAGGCCGGACTGATTCTGCAAACTGTGCTGATGACTGGCGGCATTTTTACACTGGTTGTTGCGTTTATGAGTGGCGGCATAGCTGAATCGCGGCATAGCTCATAAAGTAACCGGACAAGTAAGGATGAGACATGATCGAAACAGGACCGGTGACGGAACTAGGCACATGGTTTAATGTTTTAGTATTCTTTTCAGTAGCCTATCTGCTTAACGGGCTTTATGAAATGTTGCGAACCTACGGAGAACGTAGGGAAATGCGTAAAGAGCAGCAAAATCCACATGAGGCTGAAACCGTTATAAAAGTGCATACATCTGAGGAGCGGTAATGCCGGAAATAGTGACTGTGCCAGAAGGTGAAACACTATTAAAGCTGTTAGTCGCTGCTTCAGTTTTAGCTCTCATAGGGGGTCTGGCGGGCTTATACAGTAATCTTGTCTGGTGTGTCGAGAATCGTAGAGACAGGAAGAAAAAGCGCAACGACCAAATTTAATAGCCCCGGCAGGGGCTTTTTTATGCCCGCAATCGGTAAATGTCATCATGTCGGTATCGGGCACCGCTGTAAAAGCGGGCGGCCCTGCGGGCCGGGGGAAGACGGTGCTGACGCACCGTCTCTCTCCCTTCGCCTGCGCTTTCTCTCTCCGGGACGCTGTCTCACGGTCTTCTCTCTCTGCTTCCTGCTGCTCTCTGTTCTGCTGCTGTGCTGCAGCTGCTTCTCCGTTTTTCTGTCCATGAAGGTCAACGGCATAAACAGCCTGATGGCCCCCTCCGGCTCCCCGGCGTTGCCGGGTCGTCAGCCCCACTGCGCTAACCGGCTGCGCCGGTAAGCTCCGCCGAATCCCTCCGGGGTTCGGGCCTGCCGGCTAGGGTCTGATG
>NZ_VOQX01000204.1:0-2370 GCF_016643525.1 Pantoea sp. Morm
CGGTAAAGTTCCCCGCACTATCGCCCGCAAACCGTGTCCAGCACCGTATAGCACCATACTGACCAGCGCGAACTGCGGAAACAAGGTCAACAACAGCAATCCGATGGCCACCAGTCCTACCGAGAAAAACGTCGTCCAGATCGGATGTCCCCGTTTGAACGCGATATCCACAATACGTGACCCAACCTGACAAGGACCCAGAATCGCGCTGATGGCTAAGGCGGCGGTCAATGAGTGGCCGCTGGCTTGTAATAGACTAATCAACTGCACCGAAATAGCGGTCATGATCACTGAAGCAAGGGTAAAAATGCTGCATAGCAGCCAAAATAGCGCCGGTGCCAACTCACCACTGGCGTTATGCTGCTTTTTCGCCGTTTTCACGATGGGTTTAATCGGCGCAGGCAGTGCATACCAGTAGGCTGGCAACACAGTGAGGCATAACAGCGCGGCAATGGCGAAACAGGCGCCGCGCCAGTCAAGCCAGTGAATCAGCAGCGCAGTCCCCGGCCACACCAGCGTGGTGCAAAAGCCGGAGATTAAGGTAATGCCGGTAATCGCGCCACGAGCCTGTCCACCATAAAGCGTTCCGAGCGTGGCAAACAGGGCATCATATAAACCCATCGCCATGCCGATGCCGATAATCAGCCAGGCAAACAGAAACAGCAGCAGATGGTGGCTTAATCCCATGATCACCAGGCCCAGCGCCATCACCGCCCCGCTCGACGCCAGCAGCACGCGGCCATAACTGCCCGCAATTAGTCGGCCACTTAAGGGGGCTAACAGGCCAGAAACCAAAATGCCCAAGGATAATGCGCCATACACCCACTGCTGCGACCAGCCGGTTTCCGCGACGATCGGATTCGCCATCACGGCCATAAGATAAAACGAACCGCCCCACGAAAGGATTTGAACGCCTCCCAGTGTCACGATGGCAGGAACCGCAGGTTTAGGGTGATGCTCCACGACAAGTTTCCGTTAGCAGGCAAAGCATTGTTATAACATGTTCATCCTGCTGGAAAAATGCTTGTGTGCCCTGCTTCGCGAAATCACGTTTCAGAGTGGAAGATTGGCACCAAATAGGATAAGTTAAATGGTATGTTGTAACTATGGAGCGTAACATGTCTCGCTATGATTTGGTTGCCGATTTGCATGAGTGCGTTAATGCGCTGGAGCTTGGTCTCAGTGCCCTGCGTCAACAGGTGGAACAACAACCGCTGCTGATTGCACGCGCCTTTAGTTTGCCTGAGATCGAAAAAGGCCACGAGAATGATGAAATTGAGCGTATCGCCGTGACTCAACATCTCGGGCAGAAAGCGCGAGACATGGCGCTGGCTCACTACTGTCGTCTGTTTATGCAGCACCAGTCGGAAAAACTCAGCACCAAAGCTGCGGTGCGTTTGCCCGGCGCCATTTGTATAGAAGCAGATGAAGCCGTCAGCGAGCAAATCAGTCAGCAGGTGGCCGATATCAATGCACTTAAGCTGCGCCTGGAACACCTGATTACCGTGGAGTCGGGGCTGCCGAGCGAGGCGCGTTTTGAGTTTGTCCACCAACATCTGCGCGGTTTAATCACCCTGAACGCCTATCGCAGTGTGACCCTGCTGCACGCGCCGGACAGCCTGCGCTTTGGCTGGGCCAACAAGAACATCATTAAAAACCTGACCCGTGAAGCCGTTGTCGAGCAGCTGGAACGCAGCCTGAAGGCAAACCGTGCGCAAGCGCCCTGGACGCGCGAACAGTGGGCCGAGAAGGTGCAGCAAGAACTGGAGATGATTTTGTCACTGCCCGTCGACGCCAAACTGAAAATCAAGCGCCCGGTTAAGGTCCAACCGATTGCCCGCGTCTGGCGCGCCAGTAATAAGAAGCAGGTGCAACTCGCCTGCCCTTCACCGCTGCTGGTGCTGTGCCGGGATAAAACTCAGGTACCGATTTTAGGGGAATTGCTGGATTACGATGCCGATAACGTCACGCATCGTCATAAGCCGCTAGCGCAGCCGCTGCATCTGGTGATCCCACGACTGCACTTGTGGAGTGACAAGCTTTAATGAAGAAGCGGCCCTCAGGCCGCCTCTGTTATCGCACATCATCGCTGAACCGAGCGGCACTACCCCTCAGTTATCGCAATAATTATTGCTTCATGCTGCCAACCATCTCTTCAGGACGTACCCACTCGTCAAACTGCTCTTCAGTCAGATAACCAAGCTTCAGCGCCGAGCCTTTCAGCGTCAGCCCTTCTTTATGGGCTTTCTTGGCGATTTCCGCCGCTTTGTCATAACCGATATGGGTATTCAGCGCCGTCACCAGCATCAGCGACTCGTTCAGCAACTGATCGATGCGCTCGCGCACCGGCTCGATGCCCACTGCACAGTG
>NZ_VOQX01000205.1:0-2332 GCF_016643525.1 Pantoea sp. Morm
TGCTCCTTTGCCCTTCGCCGCAACGAACTCACCGAAACATGGTTTCAGCAACCGAAAACAGGAGAACCAGCATGAACACACAGAACGTCAAAACCGCCGCTGCCGAATCTACCGAAACACGGGTGAACGGCCAGGGCATTCCGGGCGTCAGTCAGGCGCTGGCGTCGGGCCTGAATTTTCTTGCCGCGCTGCACACAGAGCGCATGACGCCGGACGAGCGTCTGGAGCTGCTTTACGGCTCGCTCAGCAATCTGGCGGAGCACATGACCCACACCGTGACTGACTGGTCGCTGCCACGTCCGGTATTGCCGCTGGCATCCTGCCAGGCATGGCGCGCGGCACAGTCGCTGGTACATGGACTGCCGGGTATCGATGGCGAAGCTGCGTGGCAGTCGGCAATGGGTGACCTGCGCCTGCTGCTGAAAGCGGGGTATGCGATGCACGTGGCGAACGTGCACTAAGCCGGCATAAGCGCCGGAAACAGATTAAAGGGGCAACACGATGAAAGAACAGTTTACCGCCGCCACGCTGGCGGCCACTCACTCAGAGATCCCGGGCCTGACGCCGGGGCTGGCAGAAAGCCTGGCGGCCCTGACGGAGCTGGGAAAGCACCGCCTCAGCGCCAGCGAGGAGCACGAGCACCTGTGGTTCACGCTGCACGATATGGCGCAGCAGATTGCCGATACCGTCCAGGACAGTGCGCTGCCGCTGTCTTCGTTCCGGGCGTGGATTGTGGCGAGCCATATCGTGCACGCGCAGTTCGGCAGCCGGGGTGAGGTGGCCTGGGGGCGGACGAGCGGCGCACTGGCGGCGCGCCTGACCAACATCAGCCTTTGCCGGGAGCCCGGTAACGTACAGACGTAAAAAAGGCAGGGTTGCCCCTGCCTTCTCTACGGTCGCCAGTATGCGCTGGCGGCCTCATCAAAACCAAAAGCTCAGGAGAGTTATATGAATTTTGACCCGCAAATCGTCGCACAGGCGCAGGCGTTTGTAAAAGGCTTTAACAGCGGTCGCGGCGTACGCGTCCCGAAAATGACGTTCAGCAACTGGCCGCACTTCATGCGCGCCGTGCGCCAGCAACTGGAGGTGCAGTCATGAGCGTACAAAATACCCTGTCCCCGGAGGCAGTGCTGCACAACGTGACGCAGGCCGACATCGCGCGCGCGCTGGGCGAATTCTGCTTTATCCGCCTGGACAACGGCGATGAGGCCTTTTATTACAACGGGTTCTGGCTCACCGGTGCGGACGGCGAGAGTAACGAACCGTCAGTGCTGGGTCTCGCGCAGCGCACTGCCCGGGCCGGCAGCAAGCATCTGCGCTGCGTCGAGCTGCCGGTGCCGGAGGACAAAGAGTGGTGCTGGGATGACGTGGTGACAGAGCTGGCGCGCTGCGCCGTGACGCGCGAGCTGCGCGGCGAGCTGACAGTGACCGGCAGCGAAACCGGATACGGACGAGGCATTCACGTGTGCAACGATCCGCTGCTGAGTGGGATTAACAGTAACCTGTGGTTCCCGCTTAATCCGGAGGAGAGCTGGTTTGTGGGCATTGAGCGCGTGCTGATGATGAATGGCGTGGCGGAGAACGTGGTGCGCATCGAGTCGCTGCGCGACTGCGCGGCATACCATGACTGGAAGGTGGTGTATAACCGGAACGTTATCGACTAGAGCGAAAAAAGGCAGGGGAGGAGACCCCCTGCCTCCTTTCACCGCCCGCTCCGGGAGTGCCGGACGGTTTTGCAGCTTACCTTGAGGAAACTTCCGGTGTTCCCGAGCTAACTATAGCACCGGGCCGGACACGCAATGATGCCGTGATCACAAATGGTTATGTTCGGATGGCAGGAAATCCGCAAACGTCGCGAAAGGCGCTGTAAAGCATAAGGCGGATGGCCCTGCGGGCCGGGAAAACCCGGTGCTGACGCACCGGCTCTCTCCCTTCGCCTGCGCTTTCTCCCGGGGTCTGGTCTTCTCTGCGTCTTCTATTCTTTCTTCCTGCTGCTCCTCTGAATCATTAACCCCATAAGGTCACGGACCATGGCCACCTTCGGCTCCCCGGCAGGCCGGGTCGTCGAGCCCTACTGCGCTAACCGGCATAGCCGGTAAGCTCCGCCGGACCGCAAAGGACCGCGTTCCGGGCCTGACGGCTAGGGTCTGATGGCTGAGGTCAACCCCTGCAGCGGGCGGGCGCCCGCGCGTTCACTGGCCACATAAAGCCGTGGCCGCTGAGGACCGGACCGGCGTAGCCGTCCGGGGTGTGTTCGTGCTCATCTCCCCTCCGGCTGCGCATGTTCCGGCCAGCCCGTTGCGGAGGGCTTTTCGTAGCACCGCCGGTTCGT